>NZ_LLYW01000035.1 GCF_001484195.1 Thermococcus celericrescens | reverse complement strand
CTAATCGCCCTTGCTTGCCCTTTAAGTGTATTCTCCCCTTGAATTGAATTTCGAGGCGTTTGAACTTTTCGAGGCCTTTGAGGATTAGTTTGTTTCCTTCAATTTTGTATTGGTCGTTTCTGAGGACTATTAAGCCTTCTCCCTTGATGTAGTTTGGTGGTTTGGGTTTGAGCCAGTTGGGGGGTTCTCCGTTCCGCGTGTTCCTTAAGAGTGAGAAGAAGCTTCTCCAGCTTTCGGCGTTCTTCCTGCAGATTTGTTGAACCGTTGCCGAGCCTATTTCGGATTTGAATGTTTCTCTTGGGTTTTTGAGGGTTGTAGTTTTACCGTTATTGACCGCTTCATTCTAAAGTATGGTAATGTTCTTAGGCTTTAAAATAGTTTTGCTTTCCTGCCTTCAGGCTGGTCTCCCAATCACTGCATCCCCGCCCTAAAGGACGAGGCCTTCAGAAGAAGGTAAATGATTTGTACTCTTCATATGCAAATGCCGGGCATATATTTGCACAGTAGCCCCTTAGAATACATCTGCTGCAAATTCCTTGAAATTCATCAGGTTTTACTCTACGAAGCTCCCCTAAAAAACCTCTGCCACTATACCATATGTCTTTTAGGCTCTCTTCTTTTATGTTTCCTATCACAGTCTCTGGATGTTCAGTTCCTATACCACACAACGACACTCCTCCATCAGGTAAAATCCCAAGCATTTTTGTATAGTTGCATGCCATTCTTGAAATGTTTAGGTCTCTCCTTCCGTATTTCGTGAGCAGATAATGAGGTACCATAGACCATATTTTTGCCGGGATATTTGTTGTATAGCTGGATTAAATACTCTATGAGTGTTTAGTATTGGGAGAAAGACAGAGAGATGTTATAATACTTAGCTCTTCCTATTGGGAGTATTGGATTAAATTTTATTGCCTTTGCACCCAGATTCATAACTAGCTCTGCTATTTTAAAAACGGAGTGTAAGTTGCGATTGAATATAGACACTACAACAACCGGAGGCATATCCAGCTCTCCAAGTTTTGGTATTACATCTAAAACCCTTCTGTATACCCGTCCTTAGACCCCCGTACATGATGGAGACGAAGTGAAGGAGGATATAAGAAAGCTGCTCGCCGAGGTGCTGGGCTGAGTTCAAGCGTCCTTCCTGAATTCCCCGTGTGATTGAAGAAAAAAGAAGACGCACAGGAACTCACTGAATCTTGTACCTCAGGAACGCGGCGATTCCGCCGAAGGCCTTGTAGAACTGCTGGCCCTCCTCGGTGTCGAGGGAGATGACCTCCACCTCGGAGCCGGATTCCTCCGCCATTTTTATTAGCTCCTCCGCGACGTCCCACTTCTCGAAGCTGAGGTTCTGACTGCCGCACTTGGGGCAGTGGGTGAGCTTTTTCTTGTAAACGTGGAACTCGGACTCGCTCATGGTCTTGAGCTCTTCCCAGCCGCAGCTGTTGCACTTAACCCTAACCCTGACCCTGTCGTAGCCCTCGCTGATGAGGAGCGTATCGACGGCGCCGAGCTCCAGGGCCTTCCTGACTTCGTTCTCACCGTACGTTATCATCCCGGTGTCCTTGACGAGGTGCCTGAAGAAGTTCTGTATGAGGTGGCGCTCCTTTATGGCCTCGTGGTCTTTGAGGATGTCGCTGGCCTTCTCGACGAGCTCCTTGAGACCGTAGGCCCCGCTGTAGCTGATGTCAACGACGCCGATTATCTTCTTCCTGAGCTCGTGGTGGAGGTACTCGCCGTCTATGAAGTCCTCCTTGGTCGGTCCCGGGCCGCCTATGATTATGCCCCTCAGCTCGCCCTTCTCCAGGAGGGGGAGGAAGGCCTTGTTGGCGTGCTCGGCGATGCGCTTCATGAACTCGTGGGTCTCCTGCTCACGGATGCGCTCGTAACGCCTGGCCGACTGACCACCGGCCCTCGTCTTGCCGGGGACGTTGGAGGTCAGCTCGTCTATGACGTCAATGCGCTTTCCGCGGAGGACTCCGATGGTGGCCTCGTTCTTCTCAACGGTTATGAGGCCGTAGGCGTCCTTGACGCGAAGCATCTCCTCCAGCGGCTCGGTGATGAAAGTCTGGTCGCATCGGTAGAGCCTTACCCTGAGGGGTTCGGGCGGGATTATCGCCCAGAGCTTTATGTCGCTGACGCCCTCCTGCTCGCTGACGTTTCCGACGAAGAGGGCCAGGCCGGTCTCGGGGGTCTTGCGGTAGAGCTTGAGGTGCTGCATTGCCCTCTCAAGGGCACCGAGGACGTTCTTTCGGGTTGACTTGCTCTTGATGTTCTGGGCCGTTCCGTACTCCTCCCTCAGCTGCTGCATGACCTTGTTCAGGTCGTATCCAGCCGGAACGTAGAGGCTCACCAGTTCGGTGGCTCGACCTCGATAACCCTTCAGCTCCTCGACCTTCTTCTTGAGTTCATACATCTCGGCTGACTTGTGAGACATGAGCATCACTCCCCTTCAGAACGTTTTTCCAGCCAGTTTCCGCTACCTGAGAATGAAAAAAGCAGGGAATTTATAAAAGTTTAGGAATGGAGGAAGATTCAGCTAGAACCATGAGATTATTATGAGGGCTATGACGCCCAGGATTCCGCCTATGGCGACCACCAGAACGTTAAGCGCCGTCAATGACACGTCTGAAATGCCTATCCAGTTCGTGAACCACAGGATAATCAGGCCGATTATCGCGTTGGCCACCAGATACCTGATTATGGTAAAGCCTACCTTGACCACCACCATGATGGCCAGGAACAGGAAAAACAGGAACAGCAACTCCGCTAACATGGTATCACCTGAAGTAGTTAAAACGAGCGGGCTTATTAATCTTTCGTAACATAAATGGAATGATGGAGGAAGTACATCAATTTGACTTCAGCTTATGGAAGTTTTTCAAGGACCTCCCTCGCTATCTCCCCCAGCGGCACCCACTTCCTGCCCTCGAACGGGAGTATAACCTTCCTCAACGTTGGGCATCCTTTCCCAAGATCGAGAGTCCCATTGCGGCCTTTCGGTAGACCGGGTCGCTGAAGTAATAAACTCCAGACTCGTCTTTATCTACGATAAAAAGCTCATCGATTAAGATTGTTAACAGGTGACTTAGGGCCCCTTTCGTGATTCCCGTCTCCAGCAGCTCTCCCCAGGTGGCCCCGAAGGCAAGCAGTTTGATAACTGCCCTTGCCTTAGGTGTTCTTCCCTCCAGCAGATGCTCCAGCTCTTTTTGAGCTTCCCTGACCGCCACACCCATCGCGGTTCTCAGGGCTCTTTCGTGATCCCTCTCGATGTACCTCCTCACTCCGTAAAGATTCAGCCATCCCGGCAGGGTGCCGAGTCTCCGTATGACTTCCCGTAGTTCTCCACGCGTATACCCTATTCCAAGCCTCTCAAACCCCGTTTCAAGGAAATTTTCTGCAACGTCCTCTGACCACGGGGAGAGGCGTATCTCAATGGGTATCCTTCCGAAAAGAGGATCCTCATGAGTCGATTCAAAGAGTTTCCTGACGACACCCGCGTAGGATCCAGTGAAGATGATTAGAAGTGAATCGTTCTCATTAAAAATCGAGCCCAAGGCTTTTAGAAAATGGGGCACGCCCTGCTGAATGTTTTGGACCTCGTCAAGAATGAGAACGGTGTCTTTTAGTGTGGAGAAAGCGTCCACCAAAGCCTGCCTTGCTGAGGTGCTCTCCTTGAGCTTGACAGCAACGCCTGCCCCGAGTGCCGAAGCGGAGACCTCGGAGATATGCTTTGAGAGTTTGTCCAGGGTCGACTTTGGTAAACGCCCCAGAATTTTCTCGGTGGCCCCTCTAAACGTGTCTGTATCCCTTAAATCAACAAAAACAACGCGGTATCCGTTTTTTCCGGCAAATACATTGGCCCCCGCCCACGCCAGACTTGTTTTCCCCACCATTCGGGGCCCCAGTACTGCGACCCAGCTCCGGGATTCAAGCGCCCTGGACAGCTTCTCAATCTCCTCATCCCTGCCAAACAGATTGCTCGCGTCCTTTCTGGGCCTCTGATCAAAGAAATGTGCCTTCTCACCCTTCTTTCCGAGATGAAGTCTTGACATGGATACCCCCTGAACCGGTTCAGGGGGTTCCCACTGATAAGTTTTTCTATCCCATGCCTCCCCCGAATTGGTGGTATCGCCTAGAGTTTTTCAAGGGCCTCCCTCGCTATCTCCCCCAGCGGCACCCACTTCCTGCCCTCGAACGGGAGTATAACCTTATCCTCGACGCCCACGAGCTCCTCGATGTAGGGCCTTGCCTCCGTCATACCGAGCTGTCCCGCCATGAGTGCCGCGAACCCCTTGAGGTTCCGGCCGCCCTCGACCAGCGCCCTGATTATATCGTCGCTTACCTCCGCCCGCAGCGCTCTCACAGCTCCTCCAAACCGCCTGGCGAGCTCGTAGGAGAGCACCATGGCGTTTTCCTGGACGTACGGGTTCCTATCTAGGGTGAGGGTTACAGCCTTTGGGAACACCGTCCTCAGCCGGCCCTCCACGAGGTCGCCCCTCCGCTCGGCCACCATGCTGAGCACCAGCAGGGCGTCCCCCCTGATGCCCGGAGCGTTTTCGTCGAGGAGCTCGATGAGGCCGGACAGTGCCTTCCTGTCCTTGACCGCCATGGAGACCGCTTCGTCGAAGCGCTCCTCCTCGATCAGCTTCTTTATTTTATCCCTCTTTGATCCAAAGGAAAACAGCCCCATTTCGATCACCAGCTTTATCTTTAGTATTCGCGAAAGGTTAAATGCTTTTCTGGGGAACTGTATGGCTCATACATCCCATTTGTACCGTTCCCTTAAATGCCTCAAAAACTCCGAGTCCTTGAAGATATAAAACCAATGGCGCTTTAGATTGAACTTGAGCGTCTTGGGATTCCTGAGCTTTACCTTTTCTCTTCTGAAAGCCTCGCCCTTTAGGGCGGGGATGCAATAATCGAAAAACCAGCCTGAGAGCAGGAAAGCAAACTATTTTAAAACCTAAAAAGATACCATACTTTGAAATGAAGCGTTCAGTAACCGTTAAACTACAACCCTCAAAAGCTCAAGAGAAGACACTCAAAGAGTTAGTCCAAATTAGTTCCAAAGTCTGGAACAGGGTAAACTACCTTAGGAGGCAGGAATTCTTCGAGGGAAAGCCTGTAGACTTCCTCAAAACCGAGAAAATTGTCTATGAGGAGTTTAAATCCGAGATAGGCTCGGCAACAGTCCAGCAAATTTGCAGAAAGAACGCTGAAATCTGGCGTTCATTCTTCTCACTCATCAGGAACAAAAGGAACGGAGAACTCCCCAACTGGCTTAAACCAAAACCACCAAACTACATCAAAGAAGGAGGCTTAATAGTCCTCAGGAACGACCAATACAAGATTGAAGGGAACAAACTAATCCTTAAGGGTCTCGGAAAGTTCAAAAGGCTGGAAGTTCAATTCAAGGGTAGAATACACCTTAAAGGCAAGCAGGGTAGACTGGAAATAACTTATGACCCAGTAAGGCGGAAGTGGTATGCTCACATCAGTTACACGGTAAAGGAGAAACTTCAGGGTGAGGAATGGGTAGAAGTTCCAAGACAACCCTTGGGAGACCTCTCGGCGGGAATAGACTTAGGAGTGAACAATTTGATGGCCGTTTATGTCGAGAATGGTGAGAGCTTTTTAGTGGACGGAAGGCCGTTGAAGTCAATAGCCTTCTATTGGCAGAGGAGAATAGCGGGGTATCAGTCAAAAATCAACAAAAGCGGGGCAAAGAAGAGTAGAAAGCTCGCAAGAATGCATCAAAAGGCTAAGCTTCAAGCCAAACACTACATTAACACAGCAGTAAGAAGAACGGTGGAAAAACTCTACCACCTTGGAGTTTCCAGAATTGTGGTGGGCTATCCAAAGGGAATAGCCAGAAACTCTGATAAGGGTAAAAAACAAAATTATCTTCTCTCTCACGTCTGGCGGTTTAACTGTGTCATTAAACGCTTAATCGAGGTCGCCGAGGAGTATGGTATTAGCGTTATTGTCGTTAATGAGGCTTTCACGTCTAAGCGTTGTCCCGTCTGCGGGAAGCCCCACGAGGGGGCGAGGTTTGTTCGTGGGTTATTTAAGTGTCCCGTGACGGGGCTTATCTTTAATGCGGACTTAGTTGGAGCGTTTAATATTTTGAAGAAGGTGGTGAAAACCATAACCCCGAATCTGAGCGGTCTTTACGCTCAGAGGAGGGGTAACGGGGGGAAGACCCTCCCCGAGGGGTCGAAGACCTGCTTTAACTTGGGTTTGAATGAGACCCCTCAAACCTCCCCGTCATTGGCGAGGGGTTAAGCCGAACCCTCGCCCTTCACGACGGGAAGGAGGTCAGCAGGTGCTTTGTGTTCATGCTCACCAAATACCGCGCCCTTGCGGCATAAACCACGTCCAGGAACTTAATGTCATCCTCATGGCCTACCTTTTCCACCAGTTCTCTGTCCTCTTCAAACCTGACTTTGGGGGATAGTTTTTCAGTGTGGTTCAGAACCAGGTGATAAATCGCCCTTGCCTTCTGCGGTTTCCCGGTGAGTATTCCGAGAACCGCCAGGGTTTCCTTCATCTCCTTCAGGGTTTCGGGGGAGCCGTGATTGAGCACCACTCCATCGCGGAGAAGGCGGAGGATTCTCACCGACGGACTTCTCCGGGTGTCCCTGGACTTCAGTGCACTGATTAAAATGGAAGTGTCCAGAACTACCTTTATTTTAGCCATTCAAATCACTCCAAGCTTTTTGAGCTTCCGCTCGATCCTCCTGAACTTTTTAAGCCTCTCGCGTGCCGTCTCTATGAGGGCCCCTGTACTCATTTCAACTGCTTTGTTGTCTTCAAGAATAGCATCCCACGCTTCACTGTCATCCATCGGCTCATCCATGCTCCTCATAAGCTCCTTAACCTGGAAGAACCACACAACGTCCTCGGGCTTCTCTTTAATTGCCCGGGCAAGGCCATCGACGATTGACTCAAACACCCGCCTGTCCGAAAGTTTTACCGCCACCCTTCCCACCGGCTTTTCCTTGGTTTTCAAGCTCTTAAGGTTAACTGAAGAGGTTCACCTCTTCGCCTCACTCAGTCCCCAGCGCGCAGATTATGACCTCGCACGCCCCTGCCTCTCCGTCCATGCAGTCGTTGTAGATTTCCTCAAGGGTCTTGCCGTCCGTTGAATAATCTATAGTCCCCGGGCGGGTGCCGCTGTATGATGTCCCATCGACGGTGCAGGTCGTTGCGCCGTTCGAGGTTGAGAGGGAGACGGTCTTGGATTTGAGGGCGTTCCAGTCGCCTTTTATTTTGAGCTGGGAGATGATGAGCTGGGCGTTGTCTTGGAGTTGGGATTTATCAACTTTTCCACCGAGGGATAGTGCGGTGGGTAAATATCCCCTGTTATATGCAAAAAGTGTCACAAATATTATGATGAACACAGTTGCTATCATAAAAAGGTATTCAAGAGAAGTTTGAGCCTTCATTGCAATTCCCCCTAAAAAACAAAGAGTTAAAAAAGATCACTTAATCACACTTTGTGTCCGTTCCCAAGGTCTGCGAGCACATAGCAGGCTGCTTTTGCGTTGTCTCCACCAGAGGAGCAGGTGTTGTATACGTCGCTGAGGGGGATGCCATTGCCACCAGTTAGGGAGTTTGATCCTATCTGTAGGCTCTCATACTCGCTCTCATGCGTAGCAGTTGCGTTCCATACAGGATTACCATTGTTTTCAATAGACAAAATGTTCTTGGTATCATCAAGCTTGACATTATAATTATCATTCCAGACTCCCGCTGCAGTGAGAGTGCTCTTAGCAAGCTCTGCCTGGCTCTGAAGAGAAGCTATGTCCGCCTGCTGGCTGGCAGTGCCCGTGCTCTGACCAACATACCTAACCGCAATCAGTATTATAACCAGGGCCGCCGCGATCATGAACAGGTACTCGATGGCGCCCTGACCCTTCTTCCTTCTTAGCCTGAACATTTTCCGACACCTCCGGGGAGTTACTTCACCTTATTCTAGGCCCGAAAAAACTTATATAGCTTTCTGCCCAAATTTAGGGGAAGCATACTCAATATTGCGGAAACCTCAAGGGGTGGTCCCGTGGAATTGGTAAGTATCCAACACGACTCTGCGAGCGTTGAAGATTGTACAAGGAACGTCGTACTCCAGTCGGAGGAAATCCTGTCACGTCGCCCGGGCTTCATATCATCCGCAAAGATAGATCTCTCCTTTGGAGCTTTTATGAACCTTACCGTTACGATACTGGTCGATCCGCATCAAGATATGGCAAAGGGGGTCATAGCTGAGTACTCAACAGGTAAGAGCAGGGCTGACGCGATAGCAAAGGCCGTTGAGAAGGTGAACCTGAAGCTCCCGCCCGGTGCGTCCGTTGTCGACTTCGAGATAGGGACGTACATCACGCCGGTCACGAGGAGAACCTACGCAGTCGCGGTTGCCGTCTACAACGCTCCCCTGGAGATGCGGCCGCTGAACGAGTGCACCGTTGAGGAGCGCAGGCGGCTCCTGGGACGTGTTCTTGAGGAGTTCAACTACAACCCCCGCGTCCTCAACATCTCCGAAATAGCGAGGATGTTCGGGGTCTCGAGGGACTCGATATACTACGACATCGAGCAGATACTCAAGGAGAAAAAGAAGGGACGGGTCAGCCGGTAGCGCTTATCGGGGCGGGGGTTGCGGAGAGTATGAAGAGCACCAGCGCCGCCAGCGCCAGGGCAATTCTCTTCTTCGATATTGGAGACACCTCGTCGAGGGCGCCGGGGTTGCCCATGGCCCCCATCATGAGGACGAGGATTCCCCATATCAGCCATCCTACCCAGAGGAAGCTCATGCCTATGAGCACGAGCCCAACGGCCGTGGTCAGGTAGCGGTGCGTCCTCTCTCCCAGGAACGCCCTCGCTATGTGGCCCCCGTCAAGCTGGGCCGCGGGGATGAGATTCAGGAAGGTCACCAGTATTCCGACCCAGCCGGCTATTGCCACCGGATGGAGGAACACGACGCTGTTCTCGGGGAACGTCACCACGTACTTCTCAATGAACATGAAAAAGAGGTTCTCGCCGAAGGTTATCCCTCCCGTTGGCGGCACCATGCTGATGGGAACTGGAACCGACAGCTTTAACCCTATTATGCTGACGGGGATGGCAACGAGAAAACCCGCTATCGGGCCGCTCACGCCGAGGTCGATGGCGGCGTTCCTCGTTGGCAGGGGGGATTTCACCCTTATCACCGCGCCCATCGTCCCGAGCATGCTGGGGAACGGGATGAAGTAGGGCATCGTGGCGCGGACGCCGTGGTAGGCCGCGGCTATTTTGTGGCCCAGCTCGTGGGTTCCGAGTATCGCCATGACGCTTATTGAAAATGCCAGCGCGTTGACGTAGGGGTTTCTTATCCCGGGCAGGCCGTATTCGTCGAGGAGGGAGATGTAGCTCAGGGAGAGCCAGTATCCGGCGAGGAACGTGGTGAATATCGTCGCGATTAGGAAAACCCAGGGGAGCCAGCGGTTGTCTTCTTTGACCTCCCCGGCGGGGAAGACGTAGAGGAGAACCTTCCCCCCGCGCCTCTTGAGGGCCGCCCAGTAGCCGAGCTCCTCGAGCTCCCTCAGGACCCTTTCAAAGTTTTCCTCCAGGACATCCCTGACCTCAAATGTGAAGACGTTGCCCTCGACCCCGCGGGGCTCGATGATGTAGAACTCACTCAGCTTCGCCTCCACGGCAGGCGGAAGTGCCGCTGGATGAACGGCGTGGAGAGGAACGCGCTGGGAGACGGATGGTTCGTTCGGGGCTCCGGGGATTTCGGCGTTTTCGGCCCCGGCCTCAAAGCCCACCAGAACCATGTCGCCGCCGCACGCGGGGCAGCTTCTCTCCAGAACCGGCTCGCTGGAGTCGACGACCTCCCTGCGGCCGCACCTGACGCACTCGTAAATTCCCCTCGACATTTTTCCTCCCAGAATAAAGAGTCGGGAGGGGTTAAAAAGTTACCTTTTTCTTTTGAAAGCCTCGTCTTTTAGGGAGGGGATGCAATAAACCGCCCAACAGCTGTTAAACCATCGAAACCCTTTTAAGTTTTTGCGACTTAATAAGGCCTCGGAGAGGCCACTCGGAAGAATATGGCGGAGTGAGGGGTTTCACGTGTCCTCCCGCCACTGGGAGGAAGACGCTGTTAAGCGTCCTTTCAAGAACCGCCTTCGAGCGGTTGAAAACTCTGAGTGGTGGCCTTTGAGGCGATAACCCCGAGCGGGTTTTCACCCATAAGGGGTAATGGGCCTGAGACCGGGCCTGCGGGCTGAACTGAAACCGGTGACGGGAGTAGGTGATGGGCCCGCAAACCGAACCGCCCGCCGGCGAGGGGCTAACTCGCTGGAACCCTCCCCCTCCAGGGCGGGGAAGAGGTCAGTCGTGATTTCAGCTCTATCGTTCGGGGTTGTTGCACCAGATACATCCTCCATCCGACCGCTCATCTGTAAGCGGTCTCTCTTGGCTTTATATCGGTTACAACGATAACTTTTTCATCCCAGTACACTGTGTAAAACACCCGGTAATCGCCGATTCTGAGACGGTAGGTGTTGGTCTTTTTGGTTTTCTCGCCTCTCACAGGCTTTAGGTCGTAGGGTGGCTTTGGATAGGGATTGGTTTTCAGGGCGTCTATGAACTCGGCAAGCTTCCGGCGTTGCGCGGGCTTGAGGTACCTCTTGGCTTTTTTAACAACGTCCCTGTCCACGATGACATCATACAAGTTCTTTCACCCTAAGAGCTCCTGAATCGCGTCGTCAGCCCTTAATCCCTTAGAGGGATCCTTCTTTAGACTCTCGGCCTTCTTCTTGAGTTCCAGATACTCGTCCTCAGGGATTATCTCAGCCCCATCCCTCTCTGCCTTGAGCTTCAGAAGTTCGAGCTTCAGCTCCTCCAGTTCTCTCTCGATCCTCTCGATACGGTTGATGATTACCTGGACACTCTCGCTCACGCTATCACCTAAAACTGCTACACCTTCAACCTCAAAAGGTTTGCGAATTCCACCGATGGTTGGATTGGAGGGGAATGAAAAAGGAGGCAGTCACTCCTCAACCTCCACCTCCCCGGAGTCCGCATCGACCTTAACGCGCTCCCCGCTCCTCAGCCTCGAAACATCGATGCCATCGACCATGGGGATGCCTGCTATTATTGCGCCCGTCGCGACTATGGTCTCCGCCTCACCGACGATTATTGCCTTCGGTGCCTTCCCGTTCTTTTTCAGGGCATAGATGACGTAGGAACCGACCGTCGAGCCCTTCCCGCGGGGAAATGCGAGTATCTTCCCGGCTATGCTCTGCCCCCTTATGTCGCTCTCCGCATCGGTGACGATGCCCGTTTCGGGGTCAACGCCGCCGAGGAACGAAAGGGCTTTCCTGGAAACTACCAGCTCCCCCTCTGCCTTTCCCCCGACTATCTTCCTTCCCCTGAGCTTCATTCCCGCCACCTCACGGCGCCTCCCTTATCAAGTTCTCTGCATCGTCTAGGCGGACATGGAACCCGAATGAGCGGAAGTAAAACGCGGATTTTCCGCTGTTGGTGGCTATACCCGAATACCATCCCTTTATCGGGGAGACAACAAAGCAGACGTCCGCTATTATTCTCCCATTGTAGCGCTCTATTATCTCCGTGTAGCCGAGGGCATCGGCCAAAGCCTTGACCGCGCCGCTTGCCGTGATGAACAGGGGTATCCTGAGGGGCCTCCCGCGCATCCTGAGGAGCTCCGCAATCTCCTTCACCTCGCCAAGGGATGCGTGGGGGCAGCCGATGAGGATCATGTCTATGTCCGTCCAGTCGTCCCTGAACTCCCCCCGCACGGCCCTAATATCGGAATCTTCAACGGTTATCGTCTCAAGTTCCTCCGCTATTGCGGCGCGGTACTCTGGAGTCTCGCCCTCCACGTGGTAGAGCGCTATCGACCCGCTCGCCGCCATCGCGGCCCCCATCTCCTTGAGGAACTCTGTTCTCTCTGGTTTCAGCCCCCTGATGTAGGGCACATCGTTGCCGAGCGTCCTGCCCAGGTGGTAGCCGAGGGCCGCGTAGTCAACGAAGGTTTCCACCTCCGCGTCAACGTTGACCACCACCGTCGCTTTCCTGTTCTCGTCCAGGTGGAGGCCGTAGTTGGGGGTCTTGCCGACTATCGCGGCGGCCAGGCTTGAGGGGCCACCTTCTCTGTTCGTCCTTGCGCCCAGGATGGAGTTGGCGAAGCTGACGGCCGAGCTTTCGCTCCATGCTATGTGGTCGCCGAACTTCGGAAGGTTCGCGCCGTAGTACGGGGTGCAGGTTGAGGTGATCTCGATTCCCATCCTTCTGTAGAGCTCGAGAACTTCCCTCTGCTTTTCCATAAACTCATCGTCGCCTATGCCCGCGGGGTTGAGGGTTGTATAGACGCTAACCTTTGCGCCGGCGTCGGCGAAGTCCCTCAGGAACTCCATCCCCGCATCGCCGATGTTCTTGTAGGAAACGCCTGCAATCTGGGCGCTCTTTATCGGAATGAGTCTCTCAGCACCGTAAATTTCTCCAAGGGCGACGAGTATCTCCATCGCCTTCTGGAGGGCGTAGCCGTACTCCCCCGCCAGAATCAGCTCCTCCTCCTTAGTCAGGTACATGACATCACCGGGGGGATTGGGGTGGGGTGGGTTATAAATCCCTCCCGTAAAATTTATAAACCCTGCACGGTTCACTAACTAACAGGTCGCGCAGCGGGGTGGGGCAGCTAGGAGTGCCCGCCGGGCTCATAACCCGGAGGTCGGAAGTTCAAATCTTCCCCCCGCTACCAACTATTTTGTGCATCGCTGTTCTTGTATGGTGCTTGGTGTTCCTTTTCAGTCATTGGGCTCTTGAATCCACATCATCGAAGGGCGAAATATTTTATGGCCCAGTTATTACTGCTATCGATAGTCATGCGGCGAATTAAGGACCTCCATATTGATGAACTTCGTGAGATCGTAGAACGTGTGAAGGCACTGCGTTCTGAGGGACACAGCTATGGGAGAATTGTCGGGATGATTTCTGACGAATACAATGTCCGACTCTCAAAGGCAACTGTGATTCGTTGGTCTGAAGGTACGCATAGCCCGTTTAACAGAATCAGAGCCATTTCCACGGAACCCTCCCGTTCTGGTCAGCCGTAACTTTTGTAAAGTTCGTAAGCATCATTACGGCTGACCTTCCCCACTCCCGCCTTCATCGTGGGGCTTTCGGGGGGAACGGAAACTCCCCACATCTTCAAGGCTCTCAAACTAATATTCCAAGAGCCGATAACGTCCCTATCGGCCTCAAAACCACAGTTCGGACACTTTAAAACCCTGTGTCCCTTCGGGCTTAATTTCTCCCCACATACCGGACACAGGGAGGACGTGAAAGCAGGATTAACGAAAACAACTTTTATTCCCTTTAGCTTAGCCTTGTATTCGATTATTGACTGGAGTTTCCTAAAACTCCAGCGGTGAAGCCGGCCATTCATCTCAGCCGAATACCTAATCGAATCCCTGATTTCGGTTAAGTCCTCCAGAGCGATACCACCGTATTTCTCGGCTAATTCAACAATCTTATTAGCCAATTTATGATACAAATCGTTTAGCCTGTTCCTTTCTCTTTGCCCATACTTTTCGAGAAGTTCTTTCCGCCTCTTTCCCGTTCTAAGCTTCCTTTGGATTTTCCTCCGCTTTAAGAAGTAACCAGTCCTTAACTCCCGCTCGTGAGTGATTATCTGGACAAACTCGCCGTTTGGAAGGCTCAGCGTAACGTTGTTCTCGTTCAAGTCCACGCCAACAAAAGTTTTAGGCTCTCCCACGTCAACCTCTCTGGAGAATACAACGTTAATTAAAACTCCTTTC
The DNA here is from genome assembly GCF_001484195.1 of Thermococcus celericrescens. Taxonomy (NCBI): domain Archaea; kingdom Methanobacteriati; phylum Methanobacteriota; class Thermococci; order Thermococcales; family Thermococcaceae; genus Thermococcus; species Thermococcus celericrescens. The sequence goes on along the minus strand of NZ_LLYW01000035.1, from coordinate 109,848 downwards.
GGCGTTCTAACCAACCACGCTTGGCCAACTTTCCACTCCTTAAACTTCTCGTGGTATTTTGCAGGATAAAACTCCAAAACAATCCTCCCGCTAGGAGTTGAGAGTTTGATTATTCCAGCCCCTAGGTCGAGCTTGAAGATGTGGTCATCGAGCATTATGACTTCTTTCTTGAATACTGGCCTTCCACTGGCTTTCCCCTTCTTCTTTCTCTTCCGAAAGCTCCTGTAAATCATTGTCGCCATTTGAGTGGCCGTGTAGTGGTAATGACTCGGTAGTTTTGGATACTCCTTTCGAAGGCTCTTGTATGTTTCTTTTTTGAGCCTGTAAAAGCTCGTAATGTTGTTCTCAAAAGCGTAAGAGATTAGGTAGTTCACAATCTCCCGATAGGTGGAGAAGAGGTCGTTTAATTCCTCTGGCGGGTTTTTGAGCTTGAACTTGGCGGTTAGCTTAATCGTCTCTGAGGGCATTCTTTACCGCCTCAATGAGACGTTTTTTCTTGTGAGAACGCATACCATAAAGCTTTCCAGCGAAGGAAGTTACGATGGCTAACAAATCCTCGACGAGTTCTTTCTCTGGTGTTTTCTCTTCATCGTCAAAGATTACTTCAATTTCGACACCGTGAGAGTTGAAGTATTGTTCGAGGTATTTGAAGCCGAAGCGGGTGAGCCTGTCCTTGTAGGTTATCACGACTTTGGTTATTTCTCCGCTTTCCACGAGTTTGAAGAGTTGTTTTAGGCCTTTTCTGTTCTCGTTCAAGCCTGATGAGATGTCGGTGAGGATTTTAGCCACTTGATAGCCTTTGGCAGAGCAGTAGTTCTTAAGGTATTCGACCTGCCTCTCAAGGTCTTCTTTCTGGTCTCTGCTTGAGACTCTGGCGTAAATGACGACTTTATCGGGGATTTTGCCCTCAAGAAGTCTCTTTATTTCGCTTTCTGGAATGCGATATTCTCTGCCTATTTTGTAGGCCTTAATCTCACCTGTCTTGATTTTCCTTAAGAGTGTTGGTTTGCTGATGCCTAAGAGTTCTGAGGCTTTTCCTGTCCGATAAAGCTTCATAGTGAACTTCACCAAAACAAATAATGACTCAAAAATATTTAAACTTTACGCTCTTAACTATTTATGAAACAGCCCGAACTTTCCTACATAATCGGTGTTTACCTGGGAGATGGTAGCATCCACATGAAGGGCAACGGGCGATACGTAGTTAAACTTAAGGTCATTGACCGGGAATTTGCGGAAGAGTTTGCGAACGCTTTAGAAAAACTTGGGGTTAGGGCCGCGATGGGATTTGAAAGGGACTCAACCCGCGTGGATAGATTTTACGTGGAAGGGAGCAATAAGGCCCTATTTCAGCTCCTGAGTGGCCCTCGGGAGAGGCTGCTTTCTCTGGCCGGCGAATATCCGACTGAATTCCTTAGGGGTTTCTTTGACAGTGAGGGGTTCCCGGCAATATCCGCCGGAAAGACCTTTACAGTGCGGGTTGCCGCGGTCAACTCTGATCTGATGGTTTTGGAGTTCGTTAGAAAGCTATTGGAAACACTTGGAATACGTTCCGAAATATCCAAACTGTATTCAAAGGGGCATAGGGTCGTTATCCGCGGTGAGGAGTACTCGTCAAACGTTGATATGTTCATCTTATGGATTTCCCGCTTTGGTGACGTCATGTGGTTTGCCAGGGAGATTGGCTTCACTGCATGGAGAAAAGAAGCAAAACTCAGGCGGGCGATTGAATTAAAACTCCATTATCCAAACGGGAAGGCCGTAAGGCTATGGCATGAGGAGTACGGGAGGGGAAGCAGGGGATACGTCCCAAGGGCAAACCTTTTTAAACCTCCCCTCAATTCCCAACGCGAAGGGGCGGCTGGCGGGAGCTGGCCGTCACCGGGAGGTGTTGTGTATGGCAAGGATACACGCGAGAAAGAGAGGAAAGTCAGGTTCAAAGAGGCCACCGAGGACCGCTCCGCCGACCTGGGTGGAGTACACGGCGGAGGAGGTTGAGGGGCTCGTTGTTAAGCTCAGGAAGGAAGGCTACAGCGCTGCCATGATAGGAACCATCCTCAGGGACCAGTACGGAATCCCGAGCGTCAAGCTCGTCACCGGCAAGAAGATAACCAAGATCCTTGAGGAGAACGGCCTCGCGCCGAACATCCCGGAGGATCTCATGGCTCTCATCAGGAAGGCCGTCAAGCTCAGGAAGCACCTCGAGATGCACCCGAAGGACAAGCACTCAAGGCGCGGTCTCCAGCTCACCGAGAGCAAGATTAGGCGCCTCGTCAAGTACTACCGCAGGACCGGCAAGCTTCCGGCCAAGTGGCGCTACGATCCGGAGCAGGCCAAGCTCCTGGTCCGCTGATCCCTTTCCTTCTTCTTAAACCTGCGGTGGTGAACCTGCCGTGGATAGAGGGGCGTTTTTGGAGCGGGCCAGGGAAGGCGCCGAACTGATCAGAATGCACATTGAGTTAGGGCACACCATCCGCATAGTCTCCCACCGCGACGCGGACGGCATAACCGCCGGGGCGATCCTGGCCAGGGCGGTGGCGCGCGAGGGCGGGACCTTCCAGCTCAGCATCGTCAAACAGGTAAGCGAGGAACTCATCAAGGACCTGGCCGCTGAAAAGCACAGGATATACGTCTTCAGCGACCTGGGGAGCGGCTCGATGGGTCTCATCGAGAAGTACCTTGAAGGCGCCACGGTCGTTGTTGCAGACCACCATCCGCCCGAGAGGGACGGGTTCTCCACGGAGTCCCACGTTCTCGTTAACCCAGTCCCCTTTGGCGCCAACAGCGTCCGCGATCTCAGCGGTTCAGGTGTTTCCTACTTCGTCGCCAGGGAGATGAACGAGAAGAATCGTGATCTGGCCTATATCGCCCTCGTCGGTGCCGTCGGCGACATGCAGGAGATAGACGGCACGTTCCACGGCATGAACACGGACATCATAGATGACGGAAAGGATCTCGGCATCCTGGAGGTCCGGAAGGAACTTCGCCTCTTCGGACGCGAAAGCCGGCCCCTACGCCAGATGCTGGCCTACTCCACCAACCCGGAGATTCCAGAGGTAACTGGCGATGAGCGGAAGGCCATAGAGTGGCTCCGCGCCAAGGGCTTCGACCCGGAGGTGAAGTACTGGCAGCTCCGCGAGGAGGAGAAGCGGAAGCTTCACGATGCACTGGTGATACACCTCATCAAACACGGCGCCCCTAAAGAGGCCATAGACCGGCTCATTGGGGACGTGGTGGTAAGCCCGCTCTACCCGGAGGGCGACCCGAGGCACGAGGCGAGGGAGTTCGCCACGCTCCTCAACGCCACCGGTCGCTTGAACGCTGGAACGCTCGGCGTTGCCATCTGCCTCGGGGACGAGGACGCCTACAGGCGCGCCAGGAAGATGCTTGACGATTACAAGCGGGAACAGATAGAGGCCAGGAAGTTCATAATCCAGAACTGGAGCATGGCGGACGAGGGAGAGCACGCCTACGTCTTCTACGCAGGCAGGAGCATCCGGGACACTCTCGTCGGCATCGCCGCCAACATAGCGATAAACGCCGGGCTGGTTGACCCCGAGAAGCCGGTCGTAGTGCTGGCCGACAGCGACGAGGACGAGAGCCTCGTGAAGGGATCCGCAAGAACCACGGAGAGGGCCCTTGAAAAGGGATACCACCTCGGCGATGCACTGCGTGAGGTCGCGGAGAAGCTCGGCGGAGAGGGCGGAGGGCATGCGATAGCCGCTGGAATCCGCTTCCCGAGGGACAGGATCGAGGAGTTCATCAGGCTCTTCAACGAGGCCCTTGGAAGGCAGCTCCTGGAGGGAAAATCCAGTGAGGGTTGAGGCCAGGGTGGAGATGGTCTGGCACTACGGCGACCCGAGGAGGGCCGAGGCCATAGCCCGGTCCCTCGAAGTGGACAACGCCAGCATTCCGGAAAGCCTAAAGAAAAGTTTAAATGTGCTGACCCGATGGGAAAATGGGGACGTCATAACAAAGGTTAAATACTCGGGTGAGATTGAAACACTCATCAAAGCGCTGGACGATTTGGTGTTTTCAATCAAAATCGCCGAAGATGTGACCGAAAAGGTGTGAAGTGGAGGTGTTAAGATGGCAAAGGGTAACCCAAGGAAGAAGGCTGCCGCTACCAAGGATAAGTGGAAGAGCAAGGAGTGGTATATAGTTTACGCTCCAGACTTCTTCGGAAGCAAGGAGATAGGCCTTACCCCGGCCGACGAGCCGGAGAAGGTCATAGGAAGGGTCATCGAGACCACCCTCAAGGACCTCACCGGCGACTTCACCAAGGGCCAGGTCAAGCTCTACTTCCAGGTCTACGACGTCAAGGGCCAGAACGCCTACACCAAGTTCAAGGGCCACACCCTCTCGAGGAGCTACATAAGGAGCCTCGTCAGGAGGAGAACCACCCGCGTTGATGGTATCTACAACGTCACCACCAAGGACGGCTACAAGCTCCGCGTCATGGGCATGGTCATCGCCTACCGCAGGATTCAGACCAGCCAGGAGAGGGCCATAAGGGAGATCATCAGGGACATCATCTACAAGAAGGCCGAGGAGCTTAACTACAGGGACTTCGTTCTCGAGGCTGTCAGCGGCAAGATGGCCGCTGAGATGGCCAAGGAAGCCAGGAAGATCTACCCGATCAAGAGGGCCGAGATCAGGAAGATCAAGGTTCTCGCCGAGCCGGAGGCCTGAGGGCCTCTCAATTCTCTATTCTCCAATCTTCTGCTGCTTCCCACATGCTTTTAAATACCCCCGCGAGTGTTTTCTGGGGGTGAGGGTGTGAAGTTTCTCGTGAAGACCCAGAAGGGTATGGAGGGCGTTGCGGCCAATTACATCGGGGAGGCGCTCCCGGACGCCGAGGTCTGGATCTCTCCGATGGGCTATTACGGACTCGTCATCGTGGAGACTGGGGACGAGAACGCGGGCGAGGTGATGCTCGGCATCCCCGAGATCGAGAGGATCATTCCCGTTCTCGCGGAGGTTCCGGCCGAGCTTGAGAGGATCGTTGAAATCGCTGAGAAGGTGGCCCCTCTCATAGGGGAAAACGAGACCTTCGCAGTGAAGACAAAGAGGCGCGGAAAGCACGGGTTCTCAAGCATCGACGTCAACAGGGAGCTCGGGGCGAAGGTGCGCGAGCTCACGGGCGCCGACGTGAACCTCAGCTGGCCGGACAAGGTTGTTCAGGTTGAGATAATCGGAGACAGGGCATACGTTTCGGTTCTTCCGGGCGAGGAGTTCAGGAAGTTCACTCCGGACAAGAGGGACGCCAGGGAGCTCTTCCGCAAGGTCACGGTGGTCCAGATGCCGTACTGGGGAGGCTACAAGGTCTGCCGCTCCTTTGGGGAGAAGATCGGAAGGGCCGCCCAGGCCTTCGAGGTGAAGGAGCTCATAATAGCCCCGAAGGGGAAGATGGATGCCCTTGAGCTGGCCGAGTTCATCAAGGGGGTCAGGGTTGGTCAGGAGAGCAGGCACAGAATACAGCGTGAGAGCTATCCATGGAAGGTTGAGAAGGTTCCCGTCAGCGTGTGGGACCTTTATCAGGTAGTTCGCGACAAAAGGAGGGACAAAAGGCTCCTCATAATAACGGACCCCAAGGGCCCAACCGTGGCACAGGTTGGAGAGAGGCTTGCGCGCGACATGTTCCATGCGAAGGAGGTCGTGGTGTTCATAGGCTCCCGAGAAGGGATTCCGAGGGGCCTCTTCAGGTTCGCGGATTACGTGATCGACCTTGCCCCGTACATGACCTTTGCCACCGAGCACGGCATTCCAGCCGCACTCGTGTCCCTCTGGGAGGTTTACGAGGAATACACAGGGAAGCGGGAGGCAAAGGGGGAGGCGGTTTCCGATTAACCCACCGAACCTCTCTTTAATTCTTCAGTTATGGAATTGCACGTTATGCAAACGGCGTCAGACCCTAAGGTCGTCCTCACCGCTCGGGAATCCGCCGTAGTCATCATCCGCCGAGGGGGATTCCCTTTGAGGTTTTAAAATCTCACGCCCCTCCGTTGAGGATGTAGAACAGGCCAGCGCCCACGAAGCCGCCCAGGAGTGAGGCCAGGAAATTGGTGGAGTTGTTGTTGGTGATGCCCTCGTTCTCCAGGGTGGCGCCTATGAGGCTGTCCAGATTGACCCCGATGAAGCCGCCCAGAGTCACCGCGAGGAGCATGAGGCCCTTCTCCGCGGTCAGGGGGAGGGCAAAGGGTGCTATCGCCAGCGCTCCGGCAAGGGCAAAGAGCTCTCCTGCCCATGACACGGCGCCATTGGTTCCTGGCCTGGCGGGTTTAAAGTTGGTTATCAGTTTCGGGCTCCTCCCGAAAACCTTTCCGAGCTCGCTGGCAAGGGTATCCCCGTTTGCGGTTGCAATGGCCGCGAACGTCGCCGCCCAGAAGACATCCATATGGGACAGCTGCTCGAAGACTAGGAAGATGGCGGCAGCGAGCCCGTTTCCAAGGACGTTGCCCCAGCTCCGGACTCCGTTTCTGCTCTGGGCCGTGCCGAGTCTGACCTTCTCCATAAACCGGTACTTGGTTGCAAGAACGCCGATGACAACGAAGGCTACCATGGCCAGGAACGGATAAATCCCGCCGAGCTCTATGACAACAAGCCCCAGCGCCGCCGCTGCGACGGCACCCTTTGCGTCGAGGGCCTTGAATCGGTACGAGCCGAGGCCCAGCCCAGCGACCACTGCCAAGTCCATGGCGATTCTTTCGAGCATCGTTGCCACCTTGGGAAGAAGTGCTGCGGTGCGTTTATTATTCTTTCCCTCGGCGGTTGACGAAGGAAGTAAGGGAAATCAAAGAACCTCGAACTTGACGGTCTCTGTGACGAATGTTATATCCAGAGTATCGATTCCGGGTATCTTCCGAGAGACCTCTGAGATGATCTTTTCGAGCTCCTTCATGTCCTTTGGCCCGACTATGTGTATGACCAGGCTGTGGGAGCCGATGGCGCGCTGGATGATCTTGATGTTCTCGTCCTCAACCAGGGTGGGGATTATCTCGTCGATGTTGACCGACGGCTTGACGGTTATTCCAAGGATCACATGGACGTAGCCGAGGGCATCGTAGTCGGGTATAACGGTGTACTTCTTTATGACGCCGTTCCTCTCGAGACGGTCCATCCTCCTGGATATTCTCTGTCTGGTGGTGCCGAGAATCTCGGCGAGCTCCTTGTAAGTAAGGCGGGCGTTCTTTGAGAGGAGCTTTAAAATGCGGATGTCTATTCCGTTTATTTTATCCGCCATCCCTTCACCTCCGGGTGCTTTTATCCTAGTTTGGCCATTCGATTATAAAAATGTTTCTATAAGTTGGATTATTTCTAACCCCTCGGTCACTCCACGGATGTAGTATATGCGTAAAACTTGGTTATACAGTGAAACCAGTTGTTACAGTGAAATATCTTTATTTTTCTGAGTCTTCATCGGATTCTTTCCATCTGTTTCCATCGCGGACCCGGTACTTTTTCACACTTTTCTCCAGCGCAGTGAGGAGGTCGACACCGTAGTAGTTCGCGATGCATGCAAGTGCGAAGACCACGTCGCCAATTTCCTCCTCCAGACGTTCCTTCTCCCCCGTGCCTTTTACACCCTCGACCTTCAGAAGCTCGTCAGCCAGCTCACCGACCTCCTCTACCAGCGCTGCGAGCATCTCGAAGGGGCTCCAGTAGCCGCCGAACTCCCTGACGAGCCCCTCAACTTTTTCCTGGTGCTCGTTCACGGTCACACCAGCCCCTCACGGACCTTTGTGAGATACTCCTCGAGCACATCTTTGTTGGTTCTGTAGAAGTGCATCTTGCCCTCCTTGCGCTCCTCGATCAGGTTTAGGGCCTTTAGGGTACGGAGGTGGTGGCTGACCAGGGTCTGGTCCTGCTCGAGTATCTTGGATATCAGGCACACGCACATCCAGTTATCCTTAAGAAGCTTGAGTATCCTGAACCGCAGGGGATTGGATATCGCCTTGAGGAACCTCATCGTTTCGTCATCGACGTGGATGTCCACTTCCCTGTCGAGGTCGGGTATGTTGCATGTCTCAAAACACTGCATCACTGTCCTCTTCTGTTTCTCGTCCAGCTTGTCCAGGACGTCACGCACCTTCATGTCCAACACCAAAACTCTTAGTGCGGCCCACCTTTTTAAGAATTTTCACATGAACGAGCGTCGATCCCTTGCGCGGTGGTCTCAGTCCACTATCTCCATCCTGATGCGCTCGCCGCTGCTCAGGTACGCTCTGACAGCGTCTTCCGTAAAGGGATACGCTATTATCAGGTGAACGCCTCCGAACTTCGAGAAGAAGTGGAGGTCCGCCTGGGAGGGCCTGGCGCTCGGGCCGGGATGTGAGTGGACGGTTCCCTTTATGCTCTCGTCGTAGGGCAGCATCCAGGTGTCGAAGAAAGCCGAGCTCGTGCCGAAGTGCGGGTTGGGGGCTATGAGAACCTCCTCGAAGACCCCGTCCTTCTCCCTCAGGAAACCAGCGAACTCGTTTGGGTAGAACTCGCGCGCCAGCTCCAGCAGGTATTCGAGCAGCTCCCTCCTTATTCTCACGGCTTCCATGCTTCCACCTTCTTGGTCTATGAAAATAGGAAAAGACTCAGAGGACGGCGATGGCCTCTATCTCAACCGCCACGCCCTTAGGCAGGTTTGAGACCTCAACAACCGCCCTGGCGGGCTTGGAGCTGGAGAAGTAGCGGTTGTAAACCTCGTTGAATCTGGCATAGTCACCCATGTTCCTGATGTAAACCGTGACCTTCACCACGTTCTCGGCGCTTCCCCCCGCGGCCTCGACCACCGCCAAGAGGTTCTCAATCGCCGTCCTGGCCTGCTCCTCTATGTCCCCGTCCACAAGTTCCCCTGTTTCGGGGTTTATCGGTATCTGTCCGGAGACGAAGAGGAGCCTTCCTTCCGCAATGATCCCCTGGCTGTAGGGACCTATCGGCTTCGGGGCCCTCTCAGTAAAGACGGTTTCCTTCATTCTCCCACCTCCAAAGAGGAATCAGCGAAGCGAAGACTCCTCATTGGTTCCCCTCGGGTGTCCTCGGCTTCATCACTTCCCTCCGGTTCACTTCTTCTCCAGGTACTTCTCAAGGCTCTTGGCCGGGACATCGAGGGGCAGGCCTATCTTCTCCAGGGCCTTCCTCAGGGCGTAAACACGGGCATGCTCAACGAACGGCTTGGGAGCGTAGTTCTCGGCCGGGAAGTGCATGTACTTCTCAACGACCGCCGGGATCTCGGCCTTTCTAACCTTCTTGAACTCCCCGAACCATGCGTCTATTCCATCCACGTCGATGCCGGCGTAGACGGGGAGCTTCAGGGTTATGCTCTCGTTTATGCCCGCGAGGAGCCTTGCGACGTCCGCCATCGGCGTCTTGTCGTCGATTATGAGCCTCCGGACGGCCCTCCACTTGCCGTGCTCCGCACTGAGGTGGAACGCCGTAAAGTTGACGTGGTCCTCGTTGTAAGGGAAGACTATCCTGACCTCGCTCAGCGGCCCCTCTGGGTAGTCCACGGAGGCTTTCTTGGAGAGAACCTCCCTGACGAGGAGCGCCTTGGCGACGTCAACGAGGTGCTTCCTGAGCTTCTTGTCGTCCTCGAAGACGAGCTGGCCCAGCTTCCTCGCGGTTCCCGGGGATTTGAGCGCTACGACAGCATCGCTCAGGTTCTTCTGCGCCAGCTCCTCGGCGAGGCTCGATATTCCCGCGACGTTCATGACCTCCGTGAGGTACTCAGGTATCTTCGCGTTGACCGTGTTGGCGATGCTCGCTATGAAGTGAGCCACCTTCTCATCGTCCATATCGAGGAGCCTGTCCGCCACCTTCCAGTTCCCGTGATGCGCCGTAAACACTATCTGATCCTCTACCCTCATCGCTTTCACCATTCATTATGGATTCTATGCACTATTTTAGCTTTTTCTCAGGTGCCTCAAAAAAGTTATAAATCGCCCCGAGCATTCAGAGTTGAGAGAACGAAAGAGGGAAGAAAAATGGGGGACAAAGAAAAGATTGAAGAGGCCCTGGCCCCCAGGGAGTACGGCGAGAGCCTGGAGCTGGGCGTGGATTTCAGCACCACCGAGGAGATCAAGGTTCCGGAGAAGCTCATAGACCAGGTCATCGGCCAGGAACATGCCGTCGAGGTCATCAGAACCGCGGCGAACCAGAAGAGGCACGTCCTTTTAATCGGAGAACCCGGAACCGGCAAGTCCATGCTCGGTCAGGCCATGGCGGAGCTTCTCCCGACGGAGAACCTCGAAGACATACTGGTCTTCCCGAACCCAGAAGACGAGAACATGCCCAAGATAAAGACCGTTCCCGCCTGCCAGGGAAGAAGGATAGTCGAGAAGTACCGGGAGAAGGCCAAGGGCCAGGAGAGTATAAAATCGTACATCCTGCTGTTCGTTATGTTCACCGTCATGCTCGCCCTTTTCATAGACTTCAGCGCGACGACGCTCTTGATGGGTCTCTTTGTCGTTATACTCACCATAATGGCGCTCTCCAACATGCGCCTCAAGGGCTCCGTTCTCGTCCCGAAGCTTCTCGTGGACAACTGCGGCAGGACCAAGGCACCGTTCATCGACGCTACAGGCGCGCACGCGGGCGCGCTCCTCGGCGACGTCAGGCACGACCCGTTCCAGAGCGGTGGCCTCGGAACGCCCGCCCACGAGAGGGTGGAGCCTGGCATGATACACCGCGCCCACAGGGGAGTCCTGTTCATAGACGAGGTGGCGACCCTGAGCCTCAAGATGCAGCAGAGCCTCCTCACCGCGATGCAGGAGAAGAGGTTCCCGATAACCGGCCAGAGCGAGATGTCGAGCGGAGCAATGGTCAGGACCGAGCCGGTCCCGTGCGACTTTGTCCTCGTCGCGGCTGGAAACCTCGACACCGTTGACAAGATGCACCCTGCCCTGCGCTCCCGTATAAGGGGCTACGGCTACGAGGTTTACATGCGCACGACGATGCCGGACACCCTGGAGAACAGAAAGAAGCTCGTCCAGTTCGTCGCACAGGAGGTAATCCGCGACGGAAAGATACCCCACTTCACCAGGGAGGCCGTTGAGGAGATAGTCAGGGAGGCCCAGAAGCGGGCCGGCAGAAAGGGACACCTTACCCTTCGCCTCCGCGACCTCGGCGGTATCGTTAGGGCCGCGGGGGACATAGCCGTCAAGAAGGGCAGGAAGTACGTCGAGAGGGAGGATGTGATAGAGGCCGTCAGAATGGCAAAGCCGCTCGAGAAGCAGCTCGCCGACTGGTACATCGAGAGAAAGAAGGAGTACCAGGTCATCAAGGCGGACGGCAAGGGAATCGGCCGCGTGAACGGTCTCGCCGTCATAGGCGAGCAGAGCGGTATAGTCCTGCCGATAGAGGCGGTCGTCGCCCCCGCCGCCAGCAAGGAGGAGGGCAAGATTATAGTCACCGGAAAGCTGGGTGAGATAGCTAAGGAAGCAGTTCAGAACGTCTCGGCGATAATCAAGCGCTACAAGGGCGAAGACATAAGCCGCTACGATATACACGTCCAGTTCCTCCAGACCTACGAGGGTGTCGAGGGCGACTCGGCGAGCATAAGCGTGGCCACCGCGGTTATATCCGCGCTGGAGGAGATACCGATAAGGCAGGACGTTGCCATGACGGGCTCGCTCAGTGTCCTCGGTGAGGTGCTCCCGATAGGGGGCGCCACGCCGAAGATAGAGGCCGCAATCGAGGCCGGCATAAAGACCGTCATAATCCCCAAGGCCAACGAGAAGGACGTCTTCCTCAGCAAGGACAAGGCGGAGAAGATACAGATATTCCCGGTTGAGACCATTGACCAGGTCCTCGAGATCGCCCTCGTAGACAACGAGAGGAAGGATGAGCTTCTCAGGCGCATAAGGGAGGCCATCCCGCTTTCCCTTTGAACTTTCCCTCTCTCTTCTCCCGTCGCCCGCAGCTTTTCCTGGTCGCCACGTTTCGGTTCGTGGTTCCCATTCATGTCCGGAAATACTTAAAAAACGTCCCATCCACGTTACCCACGGAGGTGAGCTAATGCTCAAAGTTGAGAACCTTTACGTCTCGGTAGAGGGCAGGGCCATACTCAAAGGCCTCACCCTTGAGATGAATCCCGGTGAGTTTCACGTTGTCATGGGACCGAACGGCTCTGGGAAATCAACGCTGGCCCTCACAATAGCCGGTCATCCCAGGTACTCCGTGGAGGGTGGAAGGATACTCTTCGACGGGGAGGATATAACCGGCTTTGGCCCCGACGAGAGGGCCAAGAGGGGGATAATGCTGGCCTTCCAGCACCCCCACGAGGTTGAGGGCGTTAGGATCATCGAGTTCCTCCAGCAGGTTCTGGTTGAGACGAAGGGCGTTGATCCCGTAGAGGCCTACGACAGGATAGTCAAAAAGGCGGAGGAGCTGTGGTTCCGGGAGGAGGACCTTCACCGCTACGTTAACGTTGGCTTCTCCGGCGGCGAGAGGAAGCGGCTTGAGCTCCTCCAGGCGCTCCTCATAGAGCCGAAGCTTCTCATCCTCGACGAGCCCGACAGCGGCGTCGACGTTGACTCCCTGAGCGTCATCAGCAGGACGATAGAGGAGCTACACCAGCGCGGCACGGCCGTGCTCCTCATCACACACTACGGCAGGATACTCGGACACCTCGATCGGGAGAAGCTCAGGGTCCACGTCATGAAGGACGGCAGGATAGTGAAGACCGGAAGCGGCGAGCTGGTGGAGAGGATAGAGAGCGAGGGCTTCGGCAGGATATTCGAGGAGGTGGGAGAATGAACCCCCATTCCGACTCCGTGACCATTCAGGAGGCCAAGGAGATCATAGCACAGGAGATAGAGAACCTGGCACGCAGGAACAAAGAGCCGGAGTGGATGACGAGGATAAGGTACAAGGCGCTCGAAGCATTCGAGAGGGCCCCGCACAGGGACCCCATAATCAGCGAGGAGGAGCTGCTTAAGTTCATCGCCAAGCCGGAGATAGCCGGCGTTCCCGAGAACATCGAGAGTCTCGATGACCTGCCCCCAGAGATGAAGGCCCTCCTCGACAGACTGGGCATAAGCGAGGTCGAGCAGAAGTACATAGCCGGCCTGGCGGTTCAGACGGACACCGGCGTCATCTACAACGAGTTCCTCAAGGAATGGGAGAAGAAGGGTCTCATAGTCCTGCCCATGGAAGAGGCCGTCAGGAGGTACCCGGACGTCGTTAAGAGGCACTTTCTCCAGATGTTCCGGGCGGACGAGAGCAAGCTTACGGCTTACCACACCGCGGTGTGGAACGGTGGAATCTTCCTCTACCTCAAGGAGGGTCTCAAAGTTCCGTTCCCGCTTCACCTGTTCTTCCTCATCCAGGAGAGCGCACTGGCCCAGGCACCGCACATAATCATAATCGCCGAGAAGAACACGGAGTTCCATCTCATCGAGGGCTGTACCGCGCCGATTCTGCTCAAGCACTCCCTCCACCTTGACATGACCGAGGCTTACATCCACGATAGGGCCAAGGCCCAGCTGACCGTCCTCCAGAACTGGCCGGAGTACGTTCACACGAGGCCGATGACCAGGGCGAGAATCGGCAAAGGAGCGCGCTTCATCAACACCACCGTTGGTCTCGGAACGGGCAGGAGCAACATAGCCAACCCCAAGTACTGGGTGGACGAGAACGGCTATGTCGAGCTGAACGGAATAATCCTCGGTCAAAAGGACTGGTACGTTGATCTCGGCGGCGAGATGTACCTCCAGGGCAGGGGCGCCGCTGGAATAAACGCCAGCAAGGCCGTCATAATGGACGACAGCACCGTGATAACGAGGGGCGTCATAAAGGCGGAGGCGCCAAGGACTAAAGGGCACATAAGCTGCGACGCACTGCTGATGAGTGATAAAGCCACGATGGAGACCTACCCCGGACTCGTCAGCAGGGTTGACGACGCCGAGCTGAGCCACGAAGCTGCGATAGGCAAGATACGCGAGGAGGAGCTGTTCTACCTGATGTCGCGCGGTCTGAGCGAGGAGAAGGCGACCCAGCTCATAGTCAAAGGCTTCCTCGAACCGATGCTCAGGGACATCCCGATGGAGTTCCTCGTGGAGATAAGGAGGATAATAGAGCTGGCCGTGAGCGGGGGCATGTGAGCTCCCGGCCAATTCTTTGATTGTTCAATTATTTAATTCATTCTTTGCAGAGTTCTTCAACCAGCTCGACGACCCTTGGCAGGGCCTTTTCAACTTCCTCGGTGAGCTCCATTCCGAGGTCTATCTCCTTGGCAACGACGCCGATGAAGTGTATATCCGCTTTGGCGAGGCGCTCGTCCATCGCCATCAGGAGTTTGAGCCCGTCTATGGCCCCCATGAAGTGAGCGCTCCTTATCTCGGCCTTCAGCTTATCGAAGACCTGCTCTCCCCTCAGGTGAATTATCTCGCCCGGCCGGAACTTTTCGCTCAGGATCGCGTCTATGATTATCAGCCTCTCCTCACCCCTGTAATGGGCGGAGAGCATGAATATGTCCGTGCCAACGTCGAGGACGTTGTACCCCTTCTCCGAGAGTATTCTGCCGGCTTTCAGTCCTATTCCATCGTCCTTCATCAGTTCGTTGCCGAGTGCGAGAATCAATGTCCTCATTTGTGAACCTCCTGGAAAGAATAGGGTAGAAGAATAAAAAGTTGTCTAAAGCCTCGCAACGTGCACTGAACAGGAGATGCACGGGTCGTAGGCGCGAACGACCATCTCGGTGAGGTACTTGAGCCTCTCCGGGTCGTCGTTGTAGTGCTTCTCCGCCATCATCCTGACGTGGACCTCCATCATGGCGAAGTTGTAGGCCGTCGGCGTGATTATGTCCGCGTAGGCAACCCTTCCGTCCTTGACCTCAAGGGCGTAGGTGACGATTCCGCGCGGAGCCTCGGTGGCGCTGACGCCGAAGCCATCCTTCACCTCAACCCTGTCCCTCGGTGCTATCGGCCACTTGGCGAGGGCCTCGTCTATGAGGTCTATAGCCCTCTCCGTGAAGTAGACCAGCTCAAGCGCCTGGGCGAGGTTGTTCGCGAAGGGGTTGGTCGGCCTGAGCAGGTCTCTGTGGCTCTCGTAGAGCTCCTTGGCCCTTCCGTAGAGTGTCTCCGCGTTGTTGACCAGCCTCGGAAGCGCACCGACCATAAAGGGCTTCTCGCCCTTGTAGAAGCTGTGCTTGGCGAAGCTGTGCTCAACGACCTTCTCGACGATGTGCTTCTTGTAGTCCTCGACCGGGAACTCGAAGCCGTCGCTCACCTTGATGTAGTCGCCGTAGATGCCGTAGACGTCTCCCCTCGGCTTTACCGCCATGTGGATTATCGGCCCCTCGACCTCCTCGTACTGCTCGAGCTTGGAGAACAGCTCGAAGGTGTACTCCGCCTTCGGAAGGGCCTCCTGAAGGCGCTTCTTCATGGTCTCAAGGGTGGCCTTGTCGGGCAGCTTGCCGAAGCCTCCGAGGACCACGTTCTCCTGGTGTATCGCCCTCGCTCCGAGTTCGTCCATCATCCAGCTTCCGAGGTTCTTGAGGTCGAGGGCTATGCCTATCTCCTTCTTGTACTCGTTCACCATCTTGAGCGGGTTGGAGTAGCCGAGGTAGTCCGGGAGGACGAGGAGGTACAGGTGGAGCGCGTGGCTCTCTATCATGTCGCCGATGTAGAGAACCTCCCTGAGTGCCTGGATTTCCTCGCGCGGGGTGAAGCCTATCGCCTTTTCGGCAGCCTCCACCGCGGTGAGCTTGTGGGCAGCCGAACAGAATGAGCATATCCTCGGGTAGACTGCCAGGGCCTCGTCGAGCTTCTTACCCACGGTGATGGCCTCGAAGAACCTCGGGCCTTCTATGATGTTGAGCTTGACTTCCTTCACCCCTTCGTCGCCGACGACTATCTCAACGCCGCCCTTGCCCTCAACGCGCGCTATGTGGTCAACGGTGATGGGAAGGTAAAGGTTCTTCATTCTTCCACCCCCTGGAATATCTTCTCAACCATCTCTTCGAGCTTCGGGTTGTGGGCGTTGAACATCTTCATGCGCTGGAGTATATCCTCCTTGCTGATTCCCTTCTCCTTGAACGTCCTGGCGAGTGAGTCGAACCAGGCAACGTCGTAGCCTATCGCTCCCCTGCAGCCGATGCACGCCACTCCAAAGCCTGGGCACCTCGCGTCGCAGCCGGCCCTCGTTATCGGGCCAAGGCACGGCTCTCCTTTCTCTATGAGTACGCACGGGTGTCCCTTCAGCCTGCACTCGACGCAGACCGGGTAGTCTATGTCCTCCGGCCACGAGCCGACGAGGAAGGTACCGAGGGCGTAGAGGAAGTCCTTCTTCTCCGGCGGGCAGCCGTAGATGCGGTAGTCAACCTTAATGTAGTTCTCGACCGGCTCGGCCATCTTCGGCTCGAACTTGACCTTTCCGTCGCCGTAGACGGTCTTCCAGAGCTCCTCAAGGCTCTTGTCCTTCTCCCAGCTCTGCACACCACCGTGGATTGCACAGGAGCCAACCGCCACGACTATCTTCGCGTTCTCGCGTATCTTCTTGACGAGCTCGACTTCCTCCTCGGTGGAGACGCTTCCCTCGATGAAGGCTATGTCCACAGGCTCGTCCTCGTAGCTGTCGCGCTCAAGCATGAACCAGCAGACGATTTCCGCGTGCGGGAGCAGCTGGAGGAGCTCGTCCATCATGGCCAGCTGGAGCTGACAGCCGTAGCATGAGGTGAGAGCGTAAAACCCAATTCTGACCTTTCCTTCCATCTCCACCACCTCAGTCCAGTAAGCCAGGCGTTGATACTATGTCAAAGTACGTGAAGACCGGGCCGTCCTTACAGATGTACTTCCAGCTCGTGCTCGTTCCGACGTTGCAGTGGCCGCACTTTCCTATTCCGCACTTCATCTTCCTCTCCAGCGTGACGAATATGTTCTCAGGCCTGTAACCGTAGTTGATGAGGGACTCAAAGACCGACTTGTACATCCTCGGCGGACCGCAGATGGCTATGGCGGTCTTCTTCGGGTTGGTGTTGGCCTCAACTATGAAGTTCTGCGGCCTTCCGTGGAGTCCCGGCCACTCGGGGTCGCGGGTGACACTCTGGATTATCTTGACGTTCTCGGCCTCGGCGAGGTCCTTCATGGCCTCGAGCTCCTTGTAGAACAGGAGGTCTTTGCCATACCTGGCAGTGTTGATGAAGGTTATGTTGCCGTACTTCCAGCGGTTGTCCATGGCGTAGAGGAAGACGCTCCTGAGCGGAGCCGTACCGAGACCCGCAGCTATAAGGAGCAGGTCCATTCCCTCCCAGTCGTCAACGGGGAAGCCGTTTCCGTAGGGGCCGCGAACGAGGACGGTGTCACCGGGCTGGAGCTTGTGGATGACCGTGGTGACCCTTCCGGCCTTCCTGATGCACAGCTCGAAGAATCCCTTCCTCATCGCGGAGGAGCATATGCTTATCGGAACCTCGCCGACACCTGGGATTGTGAGCTGGACAAACTGTCCGGGCTTGAAGGTCCACTTCTCGGCCAGTTCGGGGTCTTCGAAGCGGAACAGGAACAGCTTCTCGGTCTCGGTCAGCTGATAAACCTTGAGAACCTTCGCCCTGTGGAGCGCGTAGGGGTTCTCCTCTGGCATCATAATCTCCCTGGGAACTACCTCGCTCATATGTCCTCACCCCTTATCTCCGAGGCGTAGGCGAATCCCCTCTTCGGGATTTCCTCGCTTACCTCTCCCGGGCACGTCTTCTCCTCAAGTCCCATTATCGTGCGCAGGTTCTTCACGAAGCTTATGCCCGCTGGGCAGAAGTAGGTGCACCTGCCACAACCGACGCAGTAGCTTATGCCGAGCTTCTCGTTGTAGGAGTTCTTACAGAGGTAGCGGTTCATGAAGCGGCTCTTCTTGGTCGGCCTGAAGTTGTGGTTTCCTGCAACGAGGCCGTGGCTCCTGAGCTGGCAGGAGTCCCAGCGCCTCTCGCGGTAGCCGGTTTCACCGTCGAGGCTGACTATGTCCTGCACCTCGTAGCAGCGGCAGGTCGGGCAGGTGGTGTTGCAGTTGCCGCAGGCGAGGCATATCTCAGCCTGCTCGTCCCACATCGGGTGCTCCATCTCGAGCTCGAGGAGGTAGCGAAGGTTGCTCCAGTCCTCGTGGTACTTGAAGGCCTTCGAGCGTTTGTTCTCGAACTCGCGGAAGTTGCAGATGTCCTCGGTGGTGACCTCCTCGAAGAGCTTGATGTTCTTGTCCACTATCCTGTGGCCGGTCGGGGTTCCGACGCGGACGAGCCAGCCGTCCGGAAGCTCGTGCAGGAACAGGTCGAAGCCGTCGTCAGCGAAGTCGGTCTCGCGCAGGTTGCAGAAGCAGTACTCGTCGGGCATACAGCTGATGCCTATGATTATGCCCTTCTCCCTGCGGACCTTGTAGTACTTGTCCGGGAGCTCGTCGAGGTACACGGTGTCGAGCACCTTGAGGCCGAAGATGTCGCAGGCATGGAGACCGAAGAGCACGAAGGGCTCGACGTCCTCTATGACCTCCCTGTACTCGGCCTTCGCCAGGTTAAACTCGAAGAGCTTCTCCCTGGGAAGGAAGAAGAACTTCTTCGGCGGCATTATCGTCCTGTTGTAGCTGAACTCTACCTTTTTGACGTCGTCTATTTCCCTGAAGTCGTAGAACTTCTCGGATATCTTAACCGGGGCGTAGAGCTTGCCCCACTCCTTCAGCCTCTCGAGGAAAATGTGGGTGTTCTCCTTCGGGAGCTTAACATATCTCAAACCAACCACCTCCAGTGAACATAAATATACATGTGCTCATGTTTATCCCCTCAATTGAGGCTTCTCTGGAGGTTAAAAAAGCGTTTTTAAACCCGAAAATTCTAAACCAAAGGTTGAAACGGTTTTGTTTTCGTATCATGTGGGATATAAAACAAAAGAGTTTATTCTTTTTTCTGGTCACGCCGGAATCTAAGTGTGCATTTCTGATTTTAAGGCTCCAGAACCTTTAGTTTTGGAAATACGGTTTTGGAAAGTCCTTTAAGTGGAGTTATCACAACTTCTGAATGAACATAAATGATGATATGTTCCATCGTGTTCATCACTGGGAGGGAGCTGGATGCGCACCATCGTCACGTGCTTTCACTGTGGCATTGGTTGCCGGATGGGGGTGAAGAAAAAACATTCACGTCCCCATGAGATAAATTATCTTCGAGATTTGGACGTCCCTAATGGCTCCGGCAAGCTCTGCTCGCGGGGAAATCTGATGTTCGAACCTGGCGTTGGGAATAACCGAATAAAACGCCCTATGAGGGCTTTGGAGGAAGGAAAGTTTGTTGAGATTAGCTGGACGGACGCCCTTCGTGAGGTTGGTTTTCAGTTATCTAAATACGCCCGCGATGACCCTGAGATGCTTGGTTTCATAGGTGGAGAGATTGTATCAAATGAGTCGGCGTATCTATTTCAGAAGCTTGCCAGGTTGCTTGGTACCAACAACGTCGATACAACCGCCTCCCTTTCCCATGGGGTTTCGATTAGGGCGGTTCTTGAAATGGACGCGTGGGGCCACTGGGCAACCTTTACGGATATCGACGGGGCAGACCTGATCATAGTCTGGGGAGCAGATCTGGCGGGAAATTACCCGGTACTGCTCGGGAGGATTGCCAGGGCAAGAGAGCGTGGGGCGAGGGTAATTCTCGTGGATCCTGTAACCGGGAGAACATCGAAATTTGCCGATTTCCACCTTCGGCCCCTGCCGGGTACGGACGTCTTCCTCGCGCTCTCCATTATGAACCACCTGATAAAAACCGACGAACGCTTCGGAGCAGTCCTTCCGGAGGACGTCCTAAGACTCGTATCGAGGTTCCCTCCGTCGTATGGAGAGGAGCTGACGGGGATTCAGGAGAGGGTTATAGACGCCGTTGCACAGGAAATCCTCAGATCCTCTCGTGGAATCATTCTCTGGGGTTCAGGAGTTACAATGAATGAAAACGGTGCCTCCTGCGTGAGGACTCTAATCACGCTCACCTTCATTTCAGGAATGAAGTTTCTTCCCATCTCGAGGTACGG
This sequence comes from Thermococcus celericrescens, assembly GCF_001484195.1. Classification (NCBI taxonomy): domain Archaea; kingdom Methanobacteriati; phylum Methanobacteriota; class Thermococci; order Thermococcales; family Thermococcaceae; genus Thermococcus; species Thermococcus celericrescens. Next base: position 89,863 of record NZ_LLYW01000035.1, on the reverse strand, counting down.
GAACTCCCAGGGTGTCCTCGACATGGGACTCATTCCCGACCTGCTCCCGGGTTATACCCCCTGCGGTGAAAGAGGGGATTTTCAGAAGGCATGGCTTGTTGAGGGTCTGAATCCTAATCCCGGGAAATCGCTTGCTGAAATGTTGAATGGCGGTATTGATGTGTTCTACATCCTCGGGGCGGATTTAACCCGCCATATCCCGGGTGCCATCGATACCCTGAGGAACGCGGAATTCGTTATTCTGCAGGACTCGTTTATGACCGAGACGGCCAAGTTTGCCGATATAATCCTTCCAAGTGCTCTTCTCTACGAGGAAGGCGGCTCGACGACGAACTTCGAACGAAGGGTTCTGTGGTGTGGAAAAGCCAAAAGACCTCCCGGTGAAGCGCGGGGTGCGGTTTCGATTCTTGGGGAGATTGGAAAGGCCATGAACCTCCCAAGCTTCGGTTATACCTTTCCCGAAGAGGTGCTTAGGGAGATAAGCCTTCTTATTCCGGAATATCCTGGGCCGAGGAAGCTAGTGGGGATTCCAGAAGGTGTTTTACTCGAAAGACCTCCCGGGGCAAAGCGAAGGTTTGCCTCCGTAATTCCATCCAGGCCTCCTGAAGGGGAGATACTTCTCATTCGGGGGCATTCCGGTCGATTTATGCCTGGTTTACTGGCCGGGAGAATGGGGGAGACTGATACCGCCCTCATAAGCCCCGAGGATGCATCGCGCCTCGGCGTTTCAAGCGGCGACAAGATTGCGATTGAAGTCGGGGACAACAAGATAGTTGTAAGGGCTAAAATCTCAAACCGCACGCTTAAGGGAGTCGTTGTGGTGCACTGGGACCTTGTGCGGGCCGCATTGTCGTTAGGGCCCCTTAGGAACTTTTTGGTATCCAAGGCCTGCCCCTGCAGGATTCGGAGGGATGAAATGTGAAGAAGGTGTTCATTGACTTCAGGAGGTGCATAGGTTGCGGCTCCTGCGAGGCGGCCTGCGCGAGGGAGCACAGCGGGAAGCCGAACATATCCATCGTGCAGACGTCCGAACTAATGATGATGTCCTTCAACTGCCGTCACTGTGAGAATGCCCCCTGCATGCTCATCTGTCCAGCGAGGGCGCTTTACAGAGACGAGGACGGGGCCGTTCGCGTTAAATACCATGAATGCATTGGCTGCATGCTGTGTTCTATTGCCTGTCCCTTTGGAACACCGCGTTTTGACGAACGCCTCAAGGTCATGGTGAAGTGCGACCTCTGCGCCAACCGGAGGGCGGAGGGCAAGCTTCCAGCCTGCGTTGAGACCTGCCCAATGGATGCGCTGATTCTAGCCACCGAGGAGGAGATAGTGGGGATGAAGCTGAAGGAGGCTGCCGTCAGGAGGGAGGAGTTCATCAGGAAAGTTGAAGACATGATGGGGTGTGGGCCATGATTGCGCTCGTACTCTCTTCAATAGCGCTCGCCTATCTCGGGGTTGTATGCTTCGTGCTCGATGACAGGAGGGCAGACACGGTAATGCTCCCCCTGCTCTGGTTGTCTTCCCTGATTCAGGTTCTTGTTGCGACGGTGTTTTACCGCTCCCCAGACCCGATTCACGCTGTGTTCCTTGACATGAATGGATTTGGGGAGGTTTACGGCCTTAGGGTAGACGGCACGAGCGTCTTCACGGCGTTTGTTGTTTCCACGGCAGGGGCGGTGTTTCTGACCTATGCCGTCCGCTATATGGATGAAAAGAACGTCGGCCACCCACACAGGGGGCAGAAGGGCCGGTTCTACGGCTGGATGATGCTGTTCCTTGGTTCAACGCTGGCTTTCATATACTCCTCCACGGTGCTCCAGATGCTAATATTCTTTGAGCTTATGAGCCTCGCGTGCTGGGGTGTTGTGGGGTTCTATGGCAGTAAAAGGGCGGAACGGGCGGCGCTCAAGGCCCTGCTGATTCCCAACTTCGGGGCCATAATCGGCTTCTACACAGCGGTGGCGTATGGAATCAAATACGGGGACCTTGGGCTTGACTTCCTGGGAGCACTTCCTGAGAGGGAGAAGATGATACTGTTCCTGTGCTTTATGGTGGCCGCGTTTACCAAGAGCGCCCAGTTTCCGCTCTACTCGTGGATCCCGGACGCAATGGAGGCCCCGACCCCGGCAAGTGCCTTTCTCCACGGTGCAGCCATGGTAGAGATGGGGGTCTACCTTCTGATAAGGGTCGTCCGGTTCATGGAGCCCCCAGTCACCGTTTTCTACCCCATGGCGTTGATTCTCGTGGCAACCCTCACCGTTGCAATGCTCCAGTATCCAAGGCAGAGCGATGCCAAGAAACTGCTGGCGTATTCCACGATAGCGGAGTGTGCCATAATGTACACCGGTGTCGCCATTGCCATCCTCGGAAACCCCCTCGGAATTAAAGCCGCGCTCTTTCAGCTGATGAACCACGCTTACCTCAAGGGACTGGCCTTCCTGACGGCTGGATCGTTTACCTACTACTACGGGACGCTGGACATGGGGAGGATAAAGGGCCTGAAGGAAACCCCCCTCCTGGCATACTCATGGAGCTTTTCCCTACTTGGACTCGCGGGCCTGCCCCCGTTTGGGGTGTTCTTTAGCAAGCTCTACATATACCTCAACGCCGGGAAGATGTACGATGTCCCGCTCGGAATCCTGCTCCTCCTCGTGGTTCTCGCGGATTCGGTAGTTCTTCTGTACTCAGCACTGAGGAATATCAACTCCATGATATTCAGTGAAGGGGAGCCGAGAAGGGTGGACGGAATCGTAAGTGGGGCACTGTGTTCGCTTATCCTCCTCTCTCTCACGTCTGCATTTATTGGCTACGCCCTTCTGGGGGTGGTACAATGATATTTGCGCTGATGTTTCTCCTGGCTATCATCGTAGGACTGGTGTCCAGAAACTCAAAGGTAGTGAGCGTTCTCTCGGCGCTCGCGTCCATTTCCCTGGTGGTTGAGGCTACTGGGGGAATTGTCTTCCACGCCGCCATCTCAGGAATCACCGTTGCCTTTGCCACCGATGAACTGTCCAGGTTCTTCGCCATACTCGTGGGGGTGGCGGGCTTTGCTGTCTCCGTGTACTCGCTCTCCTATATGGGCAGGAGGCACCTCGTGACCGCAGCATACCCCCTATTTGTGCTTTCTATGGCCTTGATAGTCCTCGCCAGGGACTTCCTCACTCTCCTGATTTTCTGGGAGCTGATGACGGCCGCCTCCTACGTCCTCATCATGTATAACCACGAGAGGAGGGAAACCCTGAGGGCCAGCGTCGTGTACCTTGTTGCAATGCACGCCCTGAACACTGCACCCCTGATTATAGGGCTGGGCTATGTCTACAGTCATGCGGGAACCCTCGACTATTCGGCGCTAAGCGGTACTGTAGTTCCCTCATGGGTAATCTGGGCATTGACCGTGGGGTTCCTAGCAAAGGCGGGCATTTTCCCCCTGCATTTCTGGCTCCCTGAGGCCCATCCCGTTGCACCGAGTAATGTTTCGGCACTCCTCAGTGGGGTTATGCTCAAAATGGCGGTCTATGGGATGTTAAGAACCTTGGAAACGTTCGGTAGGGCGGGTTCAATAGCAGTCCCGCTTGTGGTGCTCTCAATCGTCACAATCGCCCTCGGTTCGTTGCTGGCACTCAACCAGAAGGACATCAAGAGGATGATGGCCTACTCAAGCATCGACAACATGGGGTACATATTCCTCGCCATTGGGGCGTACCTGCTCCTTTCGGGGGAGCTCAAGGAAGTGGCCATAACAGCCGTCCTACTGCACTCCTTCAACCACATGCTGTTCAAGAACCTCCTTTTCATGCTCTCTGGCAACATCCTCCACGCAACAGGAAGGAAGGACACGGGCATCAGGGGGCTCTCAAGAGAGATGCCTATCACGTTCGGGCTGTCAATCGTTGGAATCCTTGCAGTGTCAGGTGTACCCCCCCTGAATGGTTTTGCGAGCAAGTGGCTGATTTACAGGGCGACATTCCTATCGAAGAACCCTCTCCTGGTGGCGGGCGGTGCAGTTGCACTCCTCGGGAGCGCGCTCACCCTGGCGGCCTACCTCAAGCTTTACCGTGTGTTTACCTGCGAGCCAAACGTCGAAGCCGAGGAGGCTCCCTTACCAATGCTTCTTGGCGAGGGGATTCTTGCGGTCCTCTGCGTTGTGGGTGGTGTTGTTCCCGGTATGCTCCTGCGCCCAGTGGGCCTTCCATACCCAGCAACGCTTGACCTCCCGCTCTTCACCCTGATAATAGCTGTGCTCATTGCGTCCCTGCTCGTGGCACTGCCTCCCCGGGCAAGGGAGAGCGGAGTCTGGACCAACGGGGAACCCGTAGAGGAGTTTGAGATAAAGCCGGAGCACATGTACACCGGCGTTTCGGGGGCAGTGCAGAGGATCTCGGCAGCGGGAGACAGAATCCAGTCCCTGACACTATCCGGGAGCAGGTTCTACCGTTCGACTGGAGGGGGTTACATTGACGAGGCACTGTTCATGCCGCTGATCAGGCTCTCCTGCGGGTTCGGTGCATGCTTCAAGGAGCTGTCGAAGGAGCTGAACGGGATGCTCGCGACAACTTTCCTCGTGCTCGTGGCGATGGTAATCGCGTTCCTAGCCTTCGTGGGGGTGATAGGATGAACGCTCAGGACGCCGCCCCAATCATCGTGCCTCTGATGGTCCCTTTCATTGATGGGGTTGCAAGAAAGGTCCGAGCAGTGATTCAGAAGCGTGTCGGCCCATCGATTGTCCAGAGCTGGTACGACCTGCTGAGCTTTTTGAGGATAGAATGTAACTCCCCCGTGGATTCCCTGACATTCAGACTGGCCCCCTACATCGCCTTTGCGAGCGCCATAGGGATGCTCCTGTTCCTGCCCTTTGGAGAAAAGGCACCCTTCGGATTCGAAGGGGACGTCATAGCCTTTATCTACGTCTTCACGATGTTCTCAGCCGCTGTCGTGATGGGGGCTCTGAACGTTCCCAGCTCCTACACATCTGCCGGTGCCGGCAGGGAGGTCACGATGTCCATAGTGTTCAAACCGCTTTTCGCGGTTGTTATTGGAATATTCGCGATGAAAACCGGTGCTTTAACCATAGAGGGCATGACGTCAGCATTAAAACCCTCAATATCAGTACTCGGCGCATACCTTCTGCTGATTTATCTGACGTACGTTGAGGCTGGTTTCGTGCCGTATGACATAGCCGAAGCGGAAACGGAGCTCCTCGGTGGTCCCCTTGCTGAGTACAGCGGAAGACTGTTTGCAATTATGTTGTGGGCGTTCCAGATAAAGCGGTTCGCCATGATATGGTTGCTGGCGTCAATGCTCGTCCTTCCATTCGTGAGCGGTAGTACTGTGTTACTGTTCCAGTGCGGTGCGTTTGCACTCCTTTTCCTTGGAATGGTCGTGTATGAGGCGATGAGCGCCCGTTACCGCATCGATCAGGCCGTTAGAAATGGGGCCATGGCCTTGACCCTCGGAATTTTCTTCCTGCTCGTTGGATGGATGGGGTGGTAATATGATAGAGGAGTTTGAGGCTAGGTTTGGGCCGATCCTTGAAAAGAGAACTCTCGGCGAGAAAAAAGCGCTGTACACGATAATGGCGAGGCCAGAGGACTTTCAGAATATGGTTAGGTCCCTTCTCGCTGGGCAGAATGTAAGGCTCTTTACAATGGTTGGGACTGACGAAAGGGCGGTCGAAGATGCATTCAGCATAACGTACTGGTTCGCGGATACCTCTAAGGGAGAACTCCTGGGCGTGAGGCTATACGTCCCTGAGGACAAGCCGGTGTTTCCGAGCGTGGCCCAGTTCCATAGGGGCGCTCTATGGTTCGAGAGGGAAGTTCAGGATCTTCTCGGCGTTGAGGCGGAGGGTCTGCCGGATCGGAGGAGGTTGATACTGCCCGACGACTGGCCGGAGGGTGTTTATCCCCTCAGGGAGGACTTCAAGTACTCGGAAAGCCCGCCGGGCGAGAAGAGGTATCCCTACGCCCGACCTCCCGAAGGCACGAGTGTCCACGCGATAGGGCCGTACCACATCGCCCTCGACGAGCCGGCGCACTTCAGACTCTTTGTCAGGGGGGAGGAAATTGTAGGCGTCGATTACAGGGGCTTCTACTCCCACAGGGGAATTGAAAAGCTCGCGAGGGGCAGGCTGAACTACAACCAGGTGTGCTTCATAGCCGAGAGAATCTGCGGGATATGTGGTTTCTGTCATTCAACGGCCTACGCCCAGGCAATAGAGGAGGCCGCCGGAATAGAAGTTCCTGAGAGGGCCGAGTACATCAGAACACTGCTTCTCGAACTTGAACGGCTCCACTCCCACCTCCTGTGGGTTGGTGTTGCGGCACATCTTGTGGGCTTTGACACCGCGTTCATGGAAGTCTGGCGTATAAGGGAGAGGGTCATGTGGCTGGCTGAGAGGCTAACCGGGAACAGAAAGACCTACGGGCTCGTCGTCGTTGGAGGCGTGAGGAGAGACCTCCTTGATTACCGAAGGGAGCTTGTGGAGAGGGAACTCGATGTAATGAGGAGGGAATTCAACGATGTTGTGGAGTTCCTCCTATCCTCCGGCGGGTTCGTCAAAAGATGTGAAGGGGTTGGAGTGCTGTCAAAAGAAAAGGCGCGGGCCTGGGACGCGTGTGGGCCGGTTGCAAGGGCGTCTGGTGTGGACTACGACGTCAGGAGGGACTTTCCCTACGCTGCATACAGGGATTTGAGCTTTGAAGTTCCGGTCGAGACGGAAGGGGACGTTCTGGCGAGGGCCACTGTTAGGATAGAGGAGGTACGGCAGAGCATCTCACTAATTGAGCAGATTCTCGACGCGATGCCCGGCGGGGGCATCTTAGCGGACTTTGGGGATATCCCGGAGGGAGCGGAAGGCATCTCCGCCGTGGAGGCCCCCAGGGGTGAGAACGTACACTACATCCTGGCGGGGGACAGAAATACCATCTACCGCTGGCGCGTGAAGGCCGCCACATACAACAACCTGCAAACTGTGCCGGACATGCTCGTCGGTTACACGATAGCGGACGCACCTTTGATTATAGCCAGCATCGACCCGTGTTACTCCTGCACCGAGAGGGTTCAGGTGGTTGATATCGAGAGTGGAAAGTCAAAGGTGGTGCGGCTGGGGGTGGGAATTTGCCGGTGACCAAGGCGTACCCATTCGAGCCCGAAGAGGCTCCTCCGGAATACAGGGGCATCCCCCGGATAGACCCCGTGCTCTGCATAGGTTGCGGTGCCTGCGCCAACGCTTGTCCGCCGAACGCGATACTGAGGATAGACGACCCCGAAAACGGGACGAGAAGGATAGTGCTCGACGTGGGCAGGTGCATAAGGTGCGCCCGCTGCGAGGAAGTCTGCCCGACGGGTGCGGTCAGGCTCACCGCGGAGTTTGAGGCCGCCACCGATGACAGGAACGATCACGTGGAGATTGTTGAGCTGAGGCTCGCCAGGTGCAGGGGCTGCGGGAAGTATACCTGCTACACTGAAAGGCAGGTGGAGAAGGTACTGTCTCTGATTCCGAGGGGAATCCTTGACTTTGACAGGGTGAGGGAAAAACTCCCCCTCTGTTCCGAGTGCAAGCTGAAGCTGACGGTACTCAATGCCACCAAGTTCGGGGAGGTGGAGCCGTGATGAAATCCCTTTGGGTCTTCCACGTGAATACCGGGGCCTGCAACGGCTGCGACATAGAGATACTAGACGTGCTCATCCCATACTATGACATAGAGAGGCTCGGAGTAAAGCTCGTCCCAACGCCGAGGCACGCCCACGCCCTCCTGGTCACCGGACCCTTAACGAGGCAGGCATACCATGCGGCCAAGATGGCCTACGAAGCCATGCCACCAAAGCCGAGGATTGTCATAGCCGTAGGAACCTGTGCGTGTTCCGGAGGGATATTTCACGACAGCTACGCCCTGAGGCGCGAGTACAGGGAGTCCCTTGAATACCCTCTGAAGGGTGGAACCTCAGAATTCCTGCCTGTGCACCTCTACATCCCAGGATGCCCCCCGAGGCCAGAGGAAATCCTCTACGGCATTGCGCTCCTCAAAAACATCGTGGAGAAAAAAGTTAGGGGAGAACTGTTCCGTGAGGGCACCTTCGTTCTCCCGAGGGAGAGCTTCAACGCGTGGGTAGAGGTCCTTCTCCGCGCAAGGATAAGGAAGGAGCTGGGCTATTTCGATGGTTACTCTCTGCTCAGACGCTTTATGGAACTCGTTGAAAGCTCCGAAAGCAAAGAAGAGTTGGAAAAACTCGTTGAGAAGACCATAAATGACGAGGGCGATTCTAGGCTCAGATACGGCCTTGAGAAGCTTTATTCCTACTATCTTGAGGTGGTGAGAACTTATGAGGGCATACTTGCTGCGAAGAGGGCGCTCGTTGGGCTTCCAAAATGAGGTCTCCCGGGTGCTGGACCACTTCGAGTCCAGTGCACTGGTTGAGGAGGTAATCTGCGAGATAAGCCCTGAAACCGCGAGTCTGCTGGAGAAAGGTGTCCTTGACATCGAAGCGTTCCCCAAGGAGGACAGGAGGATCGTAGAAAAACATCTGGAGGCCCTCAGGAAAGGAGAAATCACGGTGGGGTGGGTTCCTGATGTTTGAGCACACAATTCCCGTCCTGATGGCGCTCTACGGAGTTGCGGGGGTAGTCTATTTCATAAGGGTGCTACTGGGCCCCACGGTTCTCGATTCAATACTCGCGGGAGATTGTGTAAGCCTTGACGTCGCATTGATTGCACTCCTCGTAGCGGTGTACTACGAAAACAACCTGCTCGCGGGGGGAGCCTTCTTCCTTGTTCTCTGGGCGTTCGTGCTCGACGTGTTCGCGTCAAAGTACCTCGTTAAAGGGGAGGTGGGGGTATGATACTCTCGCTCATCGGGGTTGTACTGCTCATCGTAGGGGCAGTCTGTGATATATTTGGGGCCATCGGGATGCATCGCTTTGGAAACTTCTACCTAAGGCTCCATGCTGCAACCGTTGGTACGGTGGGGGGAAAGTTCTACCCCTTCATCGGGGCGGGCCTCATTGCTCTCGACAGGGGACTGCTCTCCGTGGCGGGGGTGGCTTTCCTGAGTGCATTCACCCTGTTGATAACGACATCCGTTGGGAGCCATGCGCTTGCCTACGCCGCTGAGAGGGCAGGGGTGGTGAAGATTGAGCACAACGAGCTTGGAGGGGATTGGGATGATTGAGCTTGCGGCCCTTGCCCTGCTCGGTTGCCTTGGGCTCGCATACCTTGTGGTCACGGAGAGGGATCTGCTGAGGGCCATCCTCTACACCGGGCTCTTTGGTGGTCTCGTAATCCTCGCAGCGTACACCCTCATGGCACCTGACATAGTACTCGCCTACGTTGCCATTTCCGTCGCTCTATCCACGGGCCTGATGGTGTTTCTCGTTAGCAAAACAACTCGGGAAGAGGTGGTGTGATTGAGGATCGCTGGAATGCTGGTGATCATGCTGATTACACTCTCCGCCGCATACCTGCTACAGCCCCACGTCGAAGGCATCGTCGGTGTCGGGGCGCTTGGTGAGTTCTACCTGGGGAACAGCTACCTCGGCGAACGTTCGGCCGGCTCGCCTGAAGTTGTCACGTCAATCCTGTGGGACTACCGCGGCGTTGACACGTACTTCGAGACGGCAGTGCTCTTTCTTGCCATAATAAGTGCGGTTTCGGTGTTCCGGAGCTTTAACGGGCCGAAATCCCGGGGAGAAGGGTTCACAGAGGTAGTTAAAACGGGGGTCAAGCTCGTAGCCTTCATCACGTTCGTGGCGTCTGCTTCGGTGGCGTTCCACGGGCACCTCACCCCGGGCGGCGGCTTCCAGGGGGGTTCAATGCTCGCCGCTGGTTCCCTGCTCATCATAGTCGGCTTCTCCAAGAATGCCCTTGAGAGGAACGGGATAACAAAGACGCGGGCACTTGGGATAAGAACCGCGGGGCTCTTGACCATAGTGTGCGTCGCGGTGTACCCCCTACTGAGGGGACTCCATTTTATGCAGAACCTGCCCGTTTATCCAGTCAAGGTGGGGGGACTCCTCGTGAGCGGAAGCCTGCTTCTCTATAATCTGGCCGAGTTCTTAGCCGTTGGGGCAGGGTTTACGATAATCTTTCTTCTCCTTGCGAATCCGGAGGAGGGATGGCAATGAGCCTCGCAGCGTCTCTGGTGATAACGGCAACGGTAGCCACCATGCTAATAGCGCTCTACGGGGTGGCGGTTAGGCCAAACCTCGTTAAGAAGGTGCTCTGCCTGTCCCTGTTCTCAGATATGGTGAACGTCCTTGTCATATTCCTCGGTTACAGGGACGTCAAAAACTCCCTTCCTCCGGTTTTAACTGAGTACTCGAGTGAAGGTGTGACGAAGCTCGTGGAGAGAGGCGTTGATCCGTTCCCTCAGGCGCTGACGATAACTGCGATAGTTATCGGCCTTGCGGTTACCGTCCTCATGGCCTATGGTGTGATACACATCCAGAGGAAATACGGGACGGTTGATGTCCGGAAGCTTGCGGGGTGGGAGGAATGAGGTCTGTCCCTGTGATGATTGCGGCGTTCGTAACCTACATCATCATAACTGGCTCGATAACAGCTTACGACATAATCACCGGTGCAGTAACTGCCTTTGCGGCAGGACTGCTCTTCGGGAAGCACCTCGTTAGTAACCCCAGCAAGGCCCTGAATCCGGCGAGATGGGTGCGCTTTGCGCTCTACTTTCTCAAGTACATCACGGTAATCGAGGCGAAGGCCCACGCCGACGTCATCGGGAGGATACTCAGTGGGGATGTCAGGCCGGGTATCGTTAAAGTGCCCCTGAACCTGGGAGACGAATACGCCCGTTTCCTCGTTGCCGCTTCAATCACCAATACTCCCGGAACCGTGACAGTCCACATGGACGATCATTGTGTGTACGTGAACTGGATAAGCGTCTCCACATCGGACCTTGAAAAACGCAGGGAGGAAATCCTCGAAGAGTTCGAGGAAAACGCGAAGAAAATCTTCGAGGGGGGAGGAGCATGAATCCATTAATACTGCCCGCGATTCCAATGGCTTTCGCCTTCATACTCCCCATACTCTCAACCATAATTAAGAGTAGGCGCTTTATCTTTGGCTACGCCCTACTCATTACCGGAACAACGCTCGTGATGGGGGTTGAGCTCTTCAGGGATGTCTATTCCTCTGAGCTCCCGTTAACCTATTCCTTCGGCGGCTGGAAGGCGCCGGTCGGCGTAATCTATGAGGTGGACAGGTTCGGGGCGGTTATGGTGCTCGTAACGGCCTCACTGATGTTCCTCACGGCGGTCTACTCGGTCCGCTACCTGGGTCGTGAGGACGGTGTGGAGTGGTTCTACACCCTTTACCTTGGCCTTGAGGCGGGTCTCCTCGGCATATTCATGACGGGGGACGCGTTCAATCTGTTCGTGATGCTCGAAGTGACGGCGATAGCATCATACGGCCTCGTGATGTTCTACACGGAGGACGGCTATCCCGCTTACTCTGGCCTCAGGTACGCGATAATAAGCTCCATAGGAACGACTCTCTACTTCCTTGCCCTAGTGCTGATCTACCGGGGGCTCGGCACAGTGAACTTTGCAGACATCTCTGCGAAGTTGCACGGAATTGGATTCCCAATATCAACACCCTTGAACAGCACTGTTCCCATCCTCGCCATTTCAATGGCGCTGATAACGTGGGCTTTCACGATAAAGGCCGCGATAATGCCGAACCATTTCTGGCTTCCAGGGGCCCATTCCGCGGCTCCAAGTCCGGTCTCAGCCGTACTGTCTGGCCTGGTGGTCAACGCTGGAATTTATGGATTTATGAGATTCCTCAGCCTGACTTATGTCCCGGAAGTTTCTCATATTGGCGATATCATGTGCACGCTACTCCTCATTCTCGGGGCGGTCTCTGCCCTTTTATCATCCATCGCAATGACCGTTCAGGACGATGTCAAGAGAATAGTAGCCTACTCAACAATACTCAATATGGGCTACCTGGCGATGGCCGTGGGAGCGAACAGCGAGGCCGGAACCGCCGGCGCAGTGTTTCACATGGTAAACCACGCGATAGCGAAAGCTCTCCTCTTCCTCGCGGTAGGGGTCTTCATCCATACGGCGGGAAGCAGGAAGCTGAATGAGCTAAAGGGGCTTGGGAAAAGTATGCCCTTCACTACGGTGAGCCTGGCGATAGCCACGATGAGCCTTGTGGGATTGCCCCCTACAAACGTTTTCTTCAGCAAACTTTTGCTTTACAGGGCCTACGTAGAGAAAAGCCCCGTTCTCGTTGCAGTACTTCTGTTATCAAGTCTATTTGCTCTGGTGAGCTATATGAGGATGCTTTACTGGCTATGGATCAAAAAGCCGGATGGGGAGGGGAAGGTCCATGAATCACGTTCGATGGTGGCGGTACTTGTGACGCTCGCCCTTGCGTGCCTGGTTCTCGGGGTACTCTCTCCAATTCTGGTCGATAGAGTTGTGAACCCTGCCGTGGCCCAGCTGAAGGACGTGGAGGGTTACATACGGGCTGCGCTCATCGCGGGGGTGAAGTAGATGATTGGAGAGTTCAGAAGGCACTACGGTGAAAACCTGCTCGGGATTGCACTCCTGGGCGAGACATGGCTTGTGGTTTCGAAAGAGGGGGACAAGGCGGAGCTACTCGCCGATGCCGCCGAAAAGTGGGAGGGACTGGACGTGATTGTGGTGCCGGCAAATTCCCTCCACAACCTCCATCCCGAGGTATTTGGTGACTTTCGAGTTCTTTACGACCCAGAGGGGATGATTTCCAGGACACTCAAGAGGATTGTGGAGATGAAAGGCGCCTACCCAACAGTATGGAACCTAAGGCTTATTGATGTTATGGAGGTGGAAAGATGAGCGGAATGCGGTTTGCATTTCTGTGCAAGTCCCGGCCAGAGCCTAGCGGAAAGAAGGTGGCCATAGTGGGGGCCGGTCCTGCCGGCTTAAGCGCTGCAGGTTACCTCGTCTGCCAGGGACACGAGGTGCACGTCTACGACAAGCTCCCCGAGCCTGGGGGTTTGATGCTCTTTGGAATCCCCGAGTTCAGGATTCCGATATACCGCGTTAGAGAGGGCTGTGGTGAGCTCAAGGATCTCTTCGAGGTCAAGTTTTTCCCCAGGACCAAGGTGGTCTGCGGTGAGTGTGGACATGAGGCAGGAGACGAGTTCGTTGAGAAGACTGTGCACATAGCGGAGCTTAAGGAGAATTACGACGCGGTGCTGATAGCCACGGGGGCATGGGAGCCATGGACACCCGAACTTGAGGGCGCTGAACTTCAAGGGGTGTATCCCGCGCTGGAATACCTGTTCAGAATAAAGAGCGCTAAGCTCGGACACATGGAGTGGACGGACATAATACATCCTGAGAGCAAGAAAATACTCGTTGTTGGTGCGGGACACACGGCGGTGGACGCGGCCCTTGAGAGCGTTCTCCTTGGGGCTGATGAGGTATACCTCAGCTATCGGAGAAGCATAAAGGAAGCCCCCGCCGGCCCGTATGAGATACATCAGCTCATCCAGAGGGGGGTTAAGTGGCTCGAAAAAACCATGCCCGTCAGAATCATAGGAGATGGAAAAGTAAGGGCCGTCGAGATGGTCAGGATGGAGCTTGGTGAGCCCGATGCGAGCGGAAGAAGGAGGCCAGTACCTGTTGAAGGCTCGGAGTTCAGGTTGGAGGTTGACTACGTCATATTTGCCGTGGGGCAGACCCCCACACCGCCTGCCGGAGAGGGCGTGGAGATAGCCAGGGACAAAAAGGGCAGAGTGGTCGTGGATGGGAGACACATGACGAGCGTTGAGGGCATATTTGCCGCGGGAGACGTCGTCACAGGCCCGTCGAAAGTAGGACAGGCTGTTAAAGATGGTCTCTACGCCGCGAGAAGCATGCACATGTGGATGATGGGGGGTGAGTGATGTGGCAAAGAAGATACTCCACGTTGATTATAGCCTCTGCATTGGCTGTGAAACCTGCCAGGGGGTGTGTGATTTTATCCACGATGGAAAGCCCAACATAAGGATATACTACACTGTTTCGGGCCTTCCGGTGCCGATAAACTGCCGCCACTGTGAGAGGGCCCCTTGCCTTGAGATATGTCCCGTTGGAGCGATATCTAAGGACCACGAGGGGGCGGTGATAATAGATCCCGGGAAGTGCATAGGCTGCCTGATGTGCCTTGCCGTCTGCCCGTTTGGAGTTCCGAGCTTCAACGTCAGAATCCGTGTGGTGACCAAGTGCGACATGTGTGCCGCGAGGAGGGCCGAGGGCATGGAGCCAGCGTGCGGGGAAATGTGCCCCGCCGAGGCAATATTCTTCGGCGAATCTGGGGAGATTGAGGACAGAATAATGAGAAGAACCGCGGAGAAGATAGCAAGAGAAAGGATATCCTCCATGAATTTGGAGGGGGTGGGGAGAATGCTTTAGCGGTCTGTTTTTAATTTGTTTAATTAAACATCATAATTTACCCATCATGGGTTGAGAAAACAAAACATCTTTCTGACAATATTGTCGTAACATTTATAAGTGCTTATTCTGATTAAACGTTCGAATATTGCGATTATAGGTCCAAATATCACACCTTAAGTTACAAACTTATGGTTGTATACATTTGGTCCAAAAAAACCTTTTATTGGGCTTCTACTATATACGAATGAGTACATTTGGAGGGTCTGCGATGGTGTGGGAATCCCACGTTTCGATAAACCAAGTCTTCGAGATGAGGTGCAAAACAACCAACTACTTTGGTCTATGCGCCATACACAAATTTAACGATATTGTCCGGGAGCTTAAGGGGAAGGGCGTGGACAAGGTTATCCTCGTTACTGGAAAGAGTTCCTACAAGAAGTGCGGCGCATGGGACGTTGTCAGGCCTGCCCTCGAGGAAAATGGCGTTGAGTATGTTCATTACGACAAGGTGGGGGCCAACCCAACAGTTGACATGATCGACGAGGCGGCTGAGATGGGAAGAGAGTTTGGGGCTCAGGCTGTCATAGGCATAGGTGGCGGCAGCCCTATCGATAGTGCCAAGAGCGTTGCGATTCTGCTGGAGTACCCAGACAAGACCGCCAGAGACCTCTACGAGTTCAGGTTTACCCCGGTAAAGGCCAAGCCAATAATAGCGATAAACACAACCCATGGAACCGGAACCGAGGTTGACAGGTTCGCAGTGGCTTCGATTCCTGAGAAGGAGTACAAACCGGCCATAGCTTACGACTGCATCTACCCCCTTTACGCAATCGATGACCCAGCACTAACAACAAAGCTTCCTCCGGAGCAGACCCTGTACGTGACCATCGATGCACTCAATCACATCACCGAAGCTGCCACAACCAAGGTAGCCAATCCATATTCAATACTTCTCGCCAAAGAGGCTGCGAGGCTGATATTTAACTATCTCCCAGAGGCTCTCAATCATCCGGACAACCTGCAGGCAAGGTATGCCCTGCTCTACGCCTCGGCCATAGCTGGAATAAGCTTCGACAATGGTCTGCTTCACTTTACGCACGCCCTTGAGCACCCATTGAGCGCAGTCAAGCCGGACCTGCCCCACGGCCTTGGCCTTGCAATGCTCCTTCCAGCGGTAATCCGGCACATCTACCCTGCCACCGCGAAGGTACTTGCCGAGGTGTACAGGCCGCTCGTCCCCGAGGCCAAAGGTGTCCCGGGAGAGGTGGAACTCGTCGCCAGGAGGGTGGAGGAGTGGCTCTTCAGCATCGGCATCACTGAAAAGCTCGCGGATGTCGGGTTCACTGAGGCAGATGTTGACAGGCTAACACAGCTGGCCATGACGACCCCGAGCCTTGACCTGCTCCTTTCCATGGCCCCAGTGGAGGCTACCCGGGAGAGAATAGCGTCTATATACCGTGATTCACTTTACCCTATCGGCAGAGGATAAGGAGACGCTTTCTTCTACCCTTTTTGATTTAATTTATATTCTATTTGCTTTATGAGTATTTTATTTTTAACCTTTGGTTCAAAAAATCTTTTTATTAGCTGGTTTGCAGGTCGAATTGAGAAGAAAATCGGGGGAGATCATTTTGGGGGGAATTGAACTCGGCAAAGTCTGTCGGGTATCCGGGGATGCAAAACTTGTAATGTACGAGGAGGGGGGAGAAGTCCAGGACGCCCTTTTCATATCCACCGCCCCAGTCAGGGGATTTGAAAAAATGGTCATCGGGAAGAGCCCATTCTTCGTTGTGGAGGCTGTCATGAGAATATGCGGCCTATGCCACGCCTCTCATGGCATAGCTGCAGCGGAGGCCATAGAAAATGCAATTGGAGTAAAGCCTCCTAAAAATGGAGTGCTCCTGAGGGAGGCACTTGGGCTCATCAACAGGATTCAGAGTCATCTACTCGAATTCCTCATGGTGGTCCCCGACTTGGTAGTGCCTGAAGAGCGGGAGAAGTTAATCCTCAGGCTGATTGATTTCCACACAAAAATCGGCGACTTTCTGCTAAAACTCGGGGGGGCCATGACCCATCCACCCAATCTCACGGTTGGAGGCATAAACCCCGTCCCCAAGTGGAGTGTATTCAATAACCTCAAGGCCAGACTACCCAAGACGCTCCGCTCGTGGAATGAGCTGGCACACCTGCTAGTTGACGAGGACATTCAAACTGATGTTGCGATGGAGTTGAGGGAAAAGAAACTCGATAACCGGTATCTATCCAGTGGACTCTTCTACGGCGATAGATTCAACATCGATGTTCGTAAGATAAAGCTGATTCCATACTACGAATTCCGGAAAGATAACCCCAGTTCCAAGGAATCGACTACCATGATAGCGATGTACAAGGGGAAACCCGTTGAAGTTGGCCCCAGGGCCAGGTTGAGTACCTATCGGGAAAAGAGCTATTCGACGCTCTACGACCTCCACACTGCGAGGGTTGATGACGTCAGCATTGCACTCCATAGATTGAGCAGTATCCTGGATTCCCTTGATATGAAGGAACCATTCAGGAACCAGAACATTGTTTTTGGACCGGGTAAGGGCGTCGGTGTCTATGAGGCCCCGCGGGGAACTTTGGTGCATATTGTTGAACTTGGAGAGGAGGGAAGGACACTCTATTCGAGGATAGTTGTCCCTACGATGTTCAATATCCCCGTCATGGAAGAATCCGTAAAGGGGTTAAGTGTTGAGGCTGCTGAGGCCGTTGTGAGGCTTTATGATCCATGCATCCCATGTACAACACACGTTGCCAGGCTAAGGCGGTGAGACTATGGAAAGGATTGATGTTCTCCACAGGGATTTTGGTGGATGTGCAGGATGCAGTGTGAGCATCGTGCGTGCATATCCTGAAATCAAGGATATCGTCAAACTGGACACTCCATATATGGTGGACAGGTACCCCCAATCGGACGGTTACAACGTTGCGGTCATCACCGGGGGTGTGTGCGTGAACGAAAGGGAAATACTTGATAAACTCAAATATATCCGGGAAATCTCCGATGTTGTCGTTGCCTACGGTTCGTGTGCCGCATTCGGCGGAATCCTACGCTTCTGTCGTGGTGGTCAAGACCCCCGACCAGACCACAGGAGCTTTCAGCCAATAAACAGCATTATAAAGGTCGATTACTCCATTCCGGGCTGCCCCCCAGCGCCGCTGATGCTCCAATCCTTTTTCAGATTTTATCTCCATGAAGACGAACGAAGACTGGAGCTTTTTAGAATTTGCGGAAGTATAAAGAAACTAAGCGGTTTTGACCTTTTGGATGATGTAGTACTTACTGGCCTCTGCATCGGCTGCGGGGCATGCGAACTATCCTGTCCCACCCATGCCCTCAAGCTGGTAGATAAACGGCCAAATCTCGTCCAGGAAAGGTGCATACGGTGCGGGACGTGCTATATTCGATGTCCCCGGGCCACTCAGATTTTAACACTTGGAGGTGGTTCTGATGATCAACGTCGCTGACTCCTTTGTAGGACACGTACTCAACATTTACCTTGCTAAGGCGACTGATGGGGAAGTCCTCAACACAAAAGTGGCAAGCGGTGGTGCTGTGACTGCCATCTTGAACTATGCCCTTGACGAGGGCCTTATAGACGGTGTTGTCACTGCAAAGAGAACCAACGGACTTGAGGGCAACGCCGTGGTCGCAAGAAGCAGGAAAGAACTCCTGGCAACGGTAGGCAATAAATGGAGCATTGTGCCCTTTGCATCCCGGATAAAGACAAAAATAGAAGAAAATAACCTCAATCAAGTCGCTGTGGTCTGTTTGCCCTGCCAGGCACAGTTCTTTGGTCAGATGAGGGACTTTCCAATGCTGGAGACGGACTTCGGTGAGAGAATTGAATACATCATAAGCCTGTTCTGCATGGGCACCTTTGCCTTTGAGACCTTCATAAACTACCTACATATGAATCATGGTATAAAGGGACGAGATGTGAGGGATATAGTTCTCAGAGGAGACGTTATAGAGGTTCATCATCCCAGAGGAGTTCTGAGACTCTCGATCAGGGAAATTTATCGGTATCTCCAAGTTGGCTGTTTGGTATGCACAGATTACACTGGCAGCTGGAGTGATATCTCCGCTGGAGTCGTTGAGACGAAACCGGGTTGGACGATACTCATTGCCAGAAATAAAAAGGCTGATGAACTTATAAAAAATGCCAAAAAACGCGGCTATATAGAAGTTAGAGATGGTTATCCGTTTATTGGGGATGTAATCACTGGAGCCAGGGAAAAGCTCGCTCGATCTCAGAAGAACATGATGTGCCTATTCTAACGCTCCGTTCTTAATGTTACTTTCTCTTTTAAGAGCCTGTCACCGGTTTGAGCATGTACTGGGTTATCCCCTCGACATCTTATCCAGCTTCAGCTGACCTCCTCTCCGCCGTGAAGGGCAAGGGTTCGGCTTAACCCCTCGCTAAGGGCGAAGAGGTTTGAGGGTCTTCATTTAGACCCAAGTTAAAGCAGGTCTTCGACCCCTTGGGGAGGGTCTTCCCCCCGTTACCCCTCCTCTGAGCGTAAAGCCCGCTCAGACTCGGGGTTATCGTTTTTAGGGTCTTCTTTAAGATATTGAAAGCTCCAACCAAGTCCGCGTTGAAGATAAGTCCCGTTGCGGGACACTTAAACAATCCCCTAACAAACCTCGCCCCCTCGTGGGGCTTCCCGCAAACGGGACAAGTTTTCGAAGTGAAAGCCTCATTAACAACCTCAACCAGAATACCATACTCCTCGGCCACCTCCTTGAGCCGTTGAATCACAGTATTGAAACGCCAAACGTGGGAGAGGATAAAATTCTGCTTTTTACCCCCATCAGAGTTCCTGGCAATTCCTTTAGGATAACCGATGATAATTCTCGAAACTCCGAGGTGATAAAGTCTCTCGACTGTCTGCCTTACGGCGGTATTAATGTAGTGTTTCGCTTGAAGCTTAGCCTTTTGATGCATTCTAGAGAGTTTCCTACTCTTTTTAGCTCCACTCTTATTGAGTTTTGACTGGTAATCGGCTATCCTCTTCCTCCAGTAGAAGGCTATTGACTTCAAAGGCCTTCCATTGACCAAGAAACTCTCCCCGTTCTCAACGTAAACGGCCATAAGATTGTTAATCCCAAGGTCTATTCCAGCGGAGAGGTTTCCTAATGGTTGTCTTGGGAGCTTGACCCACTCTTGACCATAAAGCCTTTCCTCCACCGTGTATGAAATGTGAGCATACCATTTCCTTTTGATTGGGTCAAAAGTCATCTCTAACCTTCCCTGTTTGCCCTTCAAGTGTATTCTCCCTTTGAACGGGACTTCCAATCTTTTGAACTTTCCAAGACCCTTGAGGATTAACTTGTTCCCCTCAATCCTGTATTGGTCTCTCCTCAGAACTATTAATCCGCCTTCCCTGATGTAGTTTGGTGGTTTTGGTTTGAGCCAGTTGGGGGGGTTCTCCGTTCCGTTTGTTCCTTAGGAGGGAGAAGAAGCTTCTCCAGCTTTCGGCGTTTTTCCTGCAAATTTGCTGGACTGTTGCCGAGCCTATCTCCTTCTTGAACTCTTCATAAACTATTTTCTCTTTTGAGGAAATCAATGGGTTTTCTTCAAAGAATTCTTGTCTCCTAAGGTAGTTCACCCTGTTCCAGACTTTGGAGCTGATTAGGACTAACTCTTTGAGTGTTTTTTCCTGCTCTTTGCTCGGCTGGAGTTTAACGGTTACTGCTCGCCTCATTTCAAAAGAAGTTTAAAAGAGTTAGCTTTCCCGATTACAGGCTATTTCTTCGATTACTACACCCCCGCCCTAAAGGGCGAAGCTTTCAAAAGAAAGAAGTACAGGATTATCATGAAGATGGTGATGTAGTAGCTCCACTGGAACGGTATGACGCCCATTATTCCCATAGTATAAACGACGGTCAGGACGAGCACGATGACCAGCAGAATCCTGTAGAACGTCTTTCTCTCCATGCTCCCACCCGAAGAAAATGAGGGAGGGAACCTTTTAACGGTTGCCCAGAAAAAATGAAAACTCAGCCGGAGGCGGAGGTAGTCGCGTTGCAGACGAGCGGCTGCGGCTGGAAACTGAAGGCCTCCGGATGGAGGTACTCCGCTATCTCCTCAAGCCCGTGCATTATCCTGGGGCCCGGTCTGACGACGAGGTTCTCGTCGCTGAGGACGTAAACGCGCCCGTTCTTGACCGCGTCCACCTCGGAGAGCGGCCCGGAGCAGAGGTCCTTCGGACTTATCCCCGCGTTCGGCGAGATTATTATGACCTCCGGGTTCCTGGCGATTATCTGCTCCTCGCTCGCGGCCCCCCAGCCGTTGACGTCGTTGAAGATGTTTTCACCGCCGGCAAGGGTTATGAGGTCGTTGACGAAGGTTCCCGCTCCAGCCGTCCAGTAGCCGTTGTAGTAGCTGAGGATGAAGAATGTCCTTGGCTTTGACTGTCCCGCCACGGTTGAGGTGACGTAGCCGACTGTTGCTTGCATGTCCGCCACCGCTGCCCTGGCCCCTTCCTCGCGGTTGGTTATCTTTCCAAGGAGCTCAAGGGCGTTGTAGATTGCGGTGATGTTCTTGGGGTCCACCACAACGACGGGGGCTATCCTCTCCAGACTCTCCATTATATCCATGGAGAATCCGTCCACCAAGATCAGATCCGGTTCCAGTGCGGCTATGGCCTCGAGGTTCGCGTACTTTCCGTAGCCTCCCACCCTGGTGATGTTCCTCACAGCCGGCGGGAAGTCATCGTAGTCGGTCACTCCGACGACCTTGCCTCCTGCACCTATGTAGAACAGGCTCTCCGTTATGCTGGGAGCGAGGGTGACTATCCTCTCCGGCTCGTCGTCGATCGTGACGGTTCTCCCCGCGAGGTCTGTGACCGTGAGCGGGTAGCCCACTTTAAAGGCGTCCGGGTGCAGGAGCCTTGCAACCGCCTCGAGTCCAAGGACAACGCGGGGACTCGGGTGGATAAGGTCGTTCTCGTTCTCGATGACGTAAATTTTTCCATCTTGGGCGGCCTTTATGCTCGCGAGGGGGCCGCTGTAAACGTCCTGGACGCTCATGCCGCAGTGTGGGGTGAGGAGCACCACATCGGGGTTCCTCTCTATGACCTGCTCCGGACTCACGGTCGGCCAGCCGGTCGTATCGTTGAAAATGTTCTCTCCGCCCGCCAGTTCTATGACGTCGCTGATGAAGGTTCCGCCGCCTGCGGTCATGAGCGGGCTGTTCCAGACCACGTAGAAAACGCTCACACGGGGTTCATCCTTAACGGTGGAGCTTATCGTGTTTATCTTTGCTTCGAACTCTGCCGTCGCCTTCCTGGCGCCCTCCTCCGCGTTGAAAACTGCTCCCAGGAGGTCAAGGGCCCTTGGGATGTCGTCGATGCTGTGTGGATCAACCACGAGAACTGGGGCTATCTTCTGGAGGTCCTCGAGGATCGTCATAGAGTAACTGTCCACCAGTATCAGGTCGGGGTTGAGCGATGCTATCACTTCGAGGTTGGCGTACTGACCGTAGCCGCCCACGCGGGTGACGTTGGCAACTCCCGACGGAAAATCATCGAAGTCCGTAACCCCGACGACTCTGTCAAAGAGACCGAGGTAGTAGAGGTCCTCCGTGATGCTCGGGGCCAGCGTCACGACGCGCTCAGGAGGTTTCTCAATCGTGAGGGTTCTGTTGGCAAAGTCAACAACGGTGATTGGGTAGTGGGGGTCTCCGTCTGCGTGGTTTCAGTCGGGGTCGGTGAGTTTGTGGTGGTCTGTGCAGTACCCGATGAGCTCGATGTTTCGGGGACCGTCGTGGTGCCCGTTTCGGTCGTTCCACCGCCCAGGCATCCAGACGCCACGACCGCTCCGATGAGCAGGGCCATGAGCAAAACCGCGGTCTTTTTCATTCCAACCACCTGGATTATTTGTCCACTGATGGTTGGGCCGGGGGTATATAAACTTGTTGGATATTTTTGCCACGGAGGTTAGAAGAGGGGAATGCAAAGGACTGCCGGGCGGGGAACTCAGTCGCGGCCTTTCCCTATCCTGAATATGTCCACCCTCGTGATGATGCCGGTTATCCTGCCCTCCCTGTTCTGGACGAGAACAGCGGGGTGCTCCTCCAGGAGGTACTTGACGACCTCCAGGTCCTCGTCCTCGTTCACTATCGGAAACGGCTCCTCCATGACCTCCATGACCTTGTGGTCGTAGATGTCCTCGTACTCGAGGCTCTGCCTGACGAGGGTTCTCTCCGTGACGGAACCCACCACCTTGTTGCCCGCTATGACCGGGATCTGGGATATGTTGTGTTTGTTCATGAGCTTTATGACGTTCTCAACGCTGTCGTAGGGTTTGACTGAGAGAACCGGGGATGACATGACGTCCCTGGCGGTGAGCTGGGCCCTCTTGCACTCGAGCAGGGCCTGGAGGATTCGGTTGAAGGTCGAGAGTCGCGGGTCCACTTTGCCGGTCTCCAGCTTGGCGATGTAAGCCTGCGTAACCCCTGCCTTCTCGGCCAGCTCCTCCTGGGTTATTCCGAGCTCCTTGCGAATTCGCCTTATCTCCTGTGGTTCTATCGGTCGGGGAATTATCACCATAAATAACCACCGATTATGTCGGCTTCTCGGAAACTAACTCCAGCCCTCCCGGTTATAAGCCTTCCTCAGAAGTGCATCGAATTGTGGGCCGGGTACAGAGGCCCGCGTTCATTCGCTCGCGCGGGTGGATGCTCCCGGCCCTGTGGGCTCGGCGTGAGCACGCTCCGCTCACGGAACCCGATACCTCGCGGAGGCGGGTTGACCGAGCCCATGAGGAGACGATTGTCCCCTCACTGTCGGCGATTTGTTCTATGGCCGACCACCTTAAAAACCTGAGCCTCAGCCGGTGGAGATTAGTATGACACCCAGCACCGCCAGAATCAGTCCTTCGAGTATCTTCCTGTTGGGCGGCTCCTTGAGGATCAGTATCGCCAGGGTGGAGGCTATTATGGGATTTATGGCCGAAACGGGGGCCGATATCTGGGAGCCCACGAGATTTATCGAGTAAACGAAGAGATACTGGCCCAGGAGCAGGCCGGTGGCCGCGGCGCCGGTCAGGAGGAGCGTTTCCCGAAGGGTTATCCTCCTCAGCTCACCCGCGTACCTCGGCAGGAACAGCGACACGGCCAGGGCCGCGAACATCATTCTTATCCCCGCGAGCGTGAGCACGTCCACGTAACCGGTGAGCCAGTCCATGGTGAGTATCGCGAAGCTCCAGGAGATTGGGGCCAAGATAGCGAAGAGAAAGCCTCTGGGGTTTATCTTCTCTTCCTCCTCCGCCTTCCTCACGACCACTATCGCGGAAACCACCAGTGCGGCGCCCACTATTATCTGGGCGCTTACATCTCTCCCGAGAAAGAGGAATGCCCACAGTATGGCCCACAGCGGGTAGGTGGAGGTTATCGGGACGGTTCTTGAGACGCCCATCATCTTGAGAGCGTTGAGGTAGAAGTAGTCACCTATGACGAAGCCGAAGGCCCCGGAGACGAAGGCCACCGCGAGCAGCTTCGGCGACAGGCCGGCGACCTTCGAGAAGGTGCCGTTTATCAGGAAGATGACCGCGAACATCACCGAGACGGCGTAGAGGCGGAATATGTTGGCCGCCACCGGGCTCTTGTCCTGCATTCCTGCCTTTATCAGTACCGTCGATGCCGCCCACGAGAAGGCCGATGCCAGCGCCGCCAGAACTCCGAGGATTAGGGTGTCCATGTTGATGGGGTGGTACAGTTAGCTTAAAAGCTTAACGTTTAGATGCTCGACGAAATGCCGGCAAAGTTATTAAACCTCCCGCGGAATTGGAACGGATGATGACCTCGGCATATCTGACGTCAGGATGATGACGATCTTGAGTGCTGATTCGTTTAATGCAATAGAAAAAAGGAATCAGCGGATGACCACGTTCAATTTCCTCAGGTTGAGTGCAATCCCGTACTCCCTGGACACGTCCTTGATGACCCGCTGAATTGTTGTCGCTATGTCCTGCTTTATTTTCTCGTCGGAGACCCCAGAAAACGAGCCGAAGAGGCCCCCAACGTTTTCCCTGAGGAAGCTGGCCTCGATATCAACGTAGACCGTGGAACTTCTTATTTCATGATTGAGCTTGAGCCACTTGAACGTGACGCGCGGGACGAGCTTAAGCTCCGCGTGAATCCTGTTCTTGAGGGTCTCCACTGCGGGCTCTATGCGGCTCTTCAGCATCGTTTCCTCGCTTTCCTTCTTCTTTTCCTCTGTGAGGGCGGAGAGCTCGTCTATTCCCGCCTGCTTCAGGAGCTGTTCGACCTCCTTCTCAAGGAGCTCCTTCTTGGCGATTATCTCCGCGGCCTTGCCGCTGGTCTCGCCGGCCACGGGGGCAGCTGCAGAACCTGAAACGCTTGCCTTTGACACCGTCTCAACTTCTATGTTGTGGACGGTTATGTAACGCTTCAGACTCCTTCCAAGCTCCTTCGCGTGCCTATTCAGGATGTCTTTGACCATTCTCTGGACGGAGTCTCTAGCCATGCCAGTCTCAACCACAAGGGAGAGGTTTATCTCGAACTCCTTCCTTCCCCTGATGTCAAAGTGGGCCTTGTCTATCTTTATCCCCACGCTCTCTATCTCCGTCACGACGGTCCTTGCGTAGGCGCTGAAGTACGGCCACACATCTTCGAGAACGGACAGTGAGATTTTTCCGTCCTTTGTGACGTTGCCGGTCTTCTTCTTGTCCCTGTCCACTATCTCCTGGGGCTTGAGCTCCTGGCCGTCGATGATTATGCCAACATCCCTAATTATTGGCTTTGTCTCGGCCTCTCTGAGGAGAACGGGAGCGTACTTGCTGACGGCGTGGAGCATCCTCCTCTCTGCCACCTCTATGTCCCTTGAGTCGCCGGTGGAGTTTCCGTAGATGTGGACGTTGAGATAGACAACGCCCTCTCCCACGTTGGCGTCGAACTCTATTCTGTTTATCGTAAGGCCCTTTATCTTCTTGGCCTCCTTGAGGAGGTCCTCCGCGTAGACCTGGAATGCCTTCTCAGGTATGCTCCCACCGGTCAGGTTGACCACAACCTCGGGCTTCCCCGCAGGGGTCGAGGCGGGCTTGGGCTTTTCCACCTCCACCGCCAGGGGCTGCGGCTCGGGCGTGGCCTGGGAGGTCACCGCGGCTTCCGCCGTTGCTGCCATTGCTGCCCTCTTCTCAACGGGTTTCCCCTTCTTCGCGGGTTCTGCGGGAGGTCCCTCGCTGGGAGCTTTGAACAGCTCGTCCAGCGGGACTTTTGGGGTCTGAGCGTAAACATCGACGTTATCTGCCAAGGATAGTTTGAGCTCGAGTTCGTCAAGGGTATAAACGTCAACGACCATGGGTCTTCCAACGAGTGAGTTCAGCACTCTGATTGCTTCCTCTCCAGATAGATTCTGCTTCGTGTCAACCACGAGACACTCAGCTGCGAGCACCTTTGACCTGTCAATGAGGACGGTTATGTAGTATTTACCCTCGGTACCCCTGGCGAATATCTTCAGAAAAGCTCCGTTGCCCTGGGAAAGCGCCTTCTGAACGAGCGCTCCCAGTTCCCCCGCAGAGGTTGCTACCACGTTTTCCATGAGTGGCCCCTTGTCTGGCAGCTGCATATTCATCACCATTAGCTATATATATCCTTCAGCCAAAAAAAATCCCAAGAGGAATTCACCGTCCTAGTATATTGGCGCTTGTATTTAAACATTATTGTGCAAAAAGGTGGGGAACATGCGGGTGCTGGTACTAGGAGGCGGGGCAATCGGCCGCGCGATAGCAGAATCACTTAGGGGAGAGTTTGAGGTGGCGGTGATAGAGAAGGATGAAATCCGCGCCAAGGCCCTTGAGGAGAGCGGTTTCCATGTCATCAACGGGGACTTTTCATACACCGCCACCCTCCTGAAGGCCGGCGTTGACAAAGCCGAACTCGTCATAATCACCACCATGAACGTTGATGTACTCAGAAAAACCGTCTACGTGATAAGGACCAACAACAAAGACGTGCCTATCGTTACGGTTCTTCCCGACGATGTTGGCCTCGATGACCTCGTCTCCCAGATAAACGAGGAGTACGAGGCGGAGGTTAAGGTTGACTACGCCGTCTCGCCCAGGAACGCCTTGAAGGATGCCCTCATCAGAACGGTCGAGAGGATCGGCGAGCGGAAAAACGCTAACCTCCTCGTCAGGAAGCTCAAGGAGCTCAGGAATCAGACAGACTCCCTTCTGATAGTCATGCACGACAACCCCGACCCGGACGCAATAGCCAGTGCGACCGCCCTGAGCGTCATAGCCCAGACCCTCGGCTTCAAGACCCAGATAGTCTACGGCGGCGAGATAGCCCACCACGAGAACAGGGCTTTCGTGAACCTTCTCGGCATCGATCTCAGGAAGGTCTCCAGGGGTTCCTACGAGCTGAAGCGCTACCCCTTCATAGCCCTCGTGGACTGCCAGCCCAACGGCAACCTCACGACGCTTGATCAGTCCGATTACAAGAAGATAAAGATACTCATCGACCACCACCAGATACTCCAGCACCTTCAGGAGCTCATCCCGGAGGACGCTTTCCTCGACATACGGCCCGATGTTTACTCCTCCGCCGCGATCCTCGCCGAGTACCTCAGAATGCTCAACATCTCCCTGTCCCCCCTCATGGCCACTGCCCTCTTCTACGGCATTTACATCGACACCAAGAAGTTCTCCAAGCTGAGCCACATCGACCTCAAGGCCATCGAGTTCCTGGCGGGCAAGGTGGACTACGAGCTCCTTGACAAGATAGAGCACCCGGACATAAGCACCGAGACAGCCGAGATACTGGCGAAGGCAATAATGAACAGGCGCATCTACAAGAACGTTGTCGTCAGCAACGTGGGCTTCATCACCAACCGCGACGCCATAGCGGAGTCAGCCGACTTCCTCCTCCGCCTGGAGGGCATAACCACGGTCCTCGTCTTCGGCATAGTGGACGACAGAATAGAGATTTCCGCCAGGACCCGCGACGTCAGGGTGAACATCGGGGCGGTCCTCAGGGAGGCCTTCGGCGACATCGGCAGTGGTGGCGGCCACTCCCAGTCGGGCGGGGCGAGAATCCCGCTTGGAATCTTCAAGCTCGCCAAGGACAAGGGCTCGCTCCTCAGGCTGGCGGAGGAAGCCATAACGGAGAAGTTCCTCGATGCGCTAAAAGTTAAAGAAGGCTGATCACTCTTCTTTTGCCTTTACGAGTATTATATCACCTATCGCGGTAACCCTGTTGTAGGGCACGCCGACCTTTTCACCCGGCAGTCCAAGGGCTAGCACCTTTCCCTGGCCCCTGTCAACATCGATCAGAATCTCGTCGACGTAGCCGACGTAGTAGCCCTTGGTGTTGTATATCTGCTTCCCGTAGAGCTTTGAGAGGCGCATCACCATTTTAATCACCGGAATAGGTTGTCGGTGGACGTATTTAAACGTTACCTCCTCGGAATGCTCCTGGCCACCTCAAAGGCCCACCTCGCAAATACCGCGAAGAAGGCCAGCACTGCCCCCATGACCCCGACAACAAACAGGCTCGCAACGGCCCCCTCGGTGCCCTGGAGGGGTTCGTACCCTTTGAAGGCCAGCATTGCCACGGCGAAGCCGCCGAAGTAGCCGAGCGGGACGAGGAACATGTCCAGGTAGCTGGAGGGACCCACAATCATCATGGCCGCCATGACAACGGCTATGAATGCGTACGCCCCCGAGGGGCCGACGTCCCTTACCGTCCACAGACCCGCCAGCAGGGAAGTGGCTAGGAAACCCATGGGGAACGCGTAGGCGGAGGCCCTGACGTTAACGGGGTATCTGAGGCTCAGCAGGGCTCCCGCGAGCAGGCCGATGTATATCAGATACACGAACCCCTCGTTTCCGGCCCTGGGCGAGTACATGGCCACTGCTACCGCAAAGCCTATGAACGAACCCACCCCCGCCCAGGCAAGGAGCGACCTCCAATTTACATCCCGCGGGTTCATGATTTCACGACCTTTATCGTTATCTTTGAGCCGTCCTGAAGGTTCAGCTTCTCCCTGAGGTAGATAGGGGCCACTATTTCCGCTATCTTCGGTGGATGGACCGTCCGCGAGGGGATAACTATTGCACCCTCGGCGTCCCCTATCCTAACCCGGTATGCTTTGACGTCCCCGAAGGTCCTCCCATCCTTTACGAATCCCGGAAGGATGACCGGCCTGACGCCGCAGAGGGCATCGAATACAGTCCTTGGGAAGATAACGCGGATATTCAGCGTTCCAGGGTACGGCTTGAAGCCCAGGTACTCCTCGATCAGCTGGGAGTACTGCCTTACGTAATACGCCCCCTCCCCTATTCCTGAGATGACCTCGCCGATTATAACGCCGTTGTAAAGGACGCCCGATATGGCATCGCAGAGTTCCTCCAGAAAGGCCAGGCCGTTGGGGCTTATCTCGACGTAGGTTTTCTTCCCCTCGACGGACTTTTCTATGAATCCCTCCCCCTCCATGTCCTCGAGGAGCCTCAGAACGGACTGTGGGGAAACCCCGAGCTCATCGCCCAGATCCCTCAGTGTCACCTTGACCTTCTCTCCAATAGCTCCCCTTCTGGCCAGCAGGATGAGCAGTTTTATCCTCTTCATAGCGTTTCCCTCTTCGACAGTCTGTCAGCGAGCCTGAGCGGTTTGGGATAACCCCCCTCGAGCAGCGGCTCGACGATTCTCACCGCGGATTCCAAGTCGATTAAATGGCCGACGCTTACATAAGCTTTTCCCACCCGTCTGAACGAGCCCTCCGGCGCACCCCTCAGGGGCCCCTTGGCAACGCCTATGGTTGGCCGTCCGATCAGCAGACCGATGTGGGAGGCCAGTCCGTAGCCGCGCGGGTGCGCCCTTCCGTGTCCTTCGACGAGGAGAACATCGAATTCCTCACCACGGAGCACCATGAGAACCGGCCTGGTTTCTCTCAGGAAAAAATATGTGGGAATGTACGGGAACGTGACATCAACCACGGCCGTTTTTGATCCCAGAACCTTGCAGTCCGGAAAGGTGCAGAGAACTAGGGCCGCCCTCGCCATGTTTTTCCTATACGACACGTCCACGGCGGCGACAACCCGTACACTGCCGGAATCAACGGGTATCTCCACGACCCTTCCGGCGAGTTTTGCCTGGACCGCGGCGACCTGCTCAAGTTTTTTCTGTAATTCGACAATCACATAATCACCGAATTATGTTTTTATGTAATTGTTTCATTGGTTTGTTCCGTCTTTTCGTTTTTCCAGCGCCCCGGCCGCAAGGTCGAGCTTTGTCTCCAGACTCCTGCTCAGCTTTGCCCTCATGAGGTCTTCGAGGGTCCTTTCAAGGATGTTCCGTGCCTGGTCCTGCTTTCCCCTTACGTTCACGAGCCCCTTTGGATACTCCAGCGTCATCAGCTCCTCGTAGGTCTTCTCCATGGTGCGGTAGGTTCTCTCCGCCTCTTCGAGGTTACCGTCGAGGAGGAGCAGCAGGAAGTGTCTCCTGAGCTCACCGATGAAGTCACCGATACCGAGGGCGTAGTCGGCGTGGGGCACGCCCAGCCTTCCGGGCGAGGGATAGTCCTCCCCGGTCATGTACGCGAAGAACAGGCTGGCCTCAACGAACTCCTGGTGGGCGCTCTGGACGTAGCCGGTGTGGTAAAGGTCGGGATGGTCCTTCAGCTTCCTCCTCAGCTCCTCAACCTTCTCGCGGACGAGTCTCAGCCGTTTCTCCGCCTCCTCAACCTCCCCCCTGTGCAGGGCCTTTATCGTATCCCCGCTCATCCGGACTATCTCCCTCGTTAGCCTCAGCGCCTCCTCCCTGAGCGAATCCTTCTCATCGAGAACCTCCCTAATCTCGGCTATTATTTCCTTCAGCTCCATGATCTCACCGGAAGAAGTTCGACAAAGAGGTTAAAAATGTGGGCTCGACCCATCTCCATCCCTCATCGGCGGCCGGACGGCGTCCTCCGGTGGCCCGGAGGGCGAGCCCTGTCCGCCCGGTATCGTCGCACCCGCTCATCGCTGGCACCGCACCGGCTCCCGGGACCGGGCCGCCGGGCGTCGTCGGATGCTCATGCGAATGATTTTCAGGGGAAATTTTAAGGGTTTCGGAATAAATAACTGACAGGAATATTCGACTCCCGAATTCATGCCGAAAAGTATATAAACGGATGCACAGACCCGACCATACAAACCCTGAGAGGTGACGCTCATGGCTGAGAAGGTCAGGAACATAGTTGTTGAGGAGCTTATGAGGACCCCCGTTGAGATGCAGAGGGTCGAGCTCGTTGAGAGGAAGGGTATAGGACACCCGGACAGCATTGCCGACGGCATAGCCGAGGCGGTCAGCAGGGCGCTCAGCAGGGAGTACGTGAAGAGGTACGGCATCATCCTCCACCACAACACGGACCAGGTGGAGGTCGTTGGTGGAAAGGCCTACCCGCGCTTCGGCGGCGGTGAGGTCATCAAGCCGATATACATCCTTCTCTCAGGAAGGGCCGTTGAGATCGTTGACCGCGAGCTCTTCCCGGTTCACGAGGTTGCCATTAAAGCCGCCCGCGAGTACCTCAGGAAGGCCGTCAGGCACCTCGACCTTGAGAACCACGTCATCATCGACTCCCGCATCGGCCAGGGAAGCGTTGACCTCGTCGGTGTCTTCAACAAGGCCAAGGAAACCCCGATCCCGCTCGCCAACGATACCAGCTTCGGCGTTGGCTACGCCCCGCTCAGCGAGACCGAGAGGATAGTTTACGAGACCGAGAGGCTCCTCAACAGCGACGAGTTTAAGAGGAAGTACCCGGCGGTTGGTGAGGACATCAAGGTCATGGGCCTCAGGAAGGGCGACGAGATAGACATAACCATCGCCGCCGCCATAGTGGACAGCGAGGTTGCCAACCCGGACGAGTACATGGCTGTCAAGGAGGCCATCTACGAGGCCGCCCTCAGCGTCGCCGAAGAGCACACCGAGAGGAAGGTCAACATCTACGTTAACACCGCCGACGACCCGGAGAAGGGCATCTACTACATCACCGTCACCGGAACCAGCGCCGAGGCTGGCGATGACGGAAGCGTCGGCAGGGGCAACCGCGTTAACGGCCTCATCACCCCGAACAGGCATATGAGCATGGAGGCCGCGGCCGGAAAGAACCCGGTCAGCCACGTCGGAAAGATTTACAACCTCCTCTCAATGCTCATCGCCAACGACATAGCCGAGCAGGTTGAGGGTGTCGAGGAGGTCTACGTCAGGATACTCAGCCAGATAGGCAAGCCCATCGACGAGCCGCTCGTGGCGAGCGTCCAGATAATCCCGAAGAAGGGCTACCACCTCGAGACCATCCAGAAGCCGGCCTACGAGATAGCGGATGCATGGCTCGCCGACATAACCAAGATACAGAAGATGATACTCGAGGACAAGCTCAACGTCTTCTGATCCCCTTTCTCTTTCCAGGTTTTTCTAAGCCCGAGATTCGGTTGGGAGTTTAAAAGTTTTGGAAGAAGCCTCAGACGGCAGGGTAGCCGTTCTGCTTGAGGACCCTTATGAGCTTTGCCTCTTCGAGCGCTATAGAGACCTTCTCTTTCTTGACTTTCGCGAGCTCAGAAGCGGTGGCCTTCTTCTGGCGGGCCATCCTCACGAGGCGGGCCTCCTCAAGGGCGAGGAGCTCCTTCCTCTTCTTAACAACCTCAAGCCTCTTCTGAAGTAGGGTGGATTTCAACTTCTCCATAGATATCACCTAAACTCTTAGGTGCTCTCGGTCTTTATAAGGTTTTCGATAAATGCTACATGTACATTCGGCAATCGACGGAAGACAAGGATATAAGCCCCGGCGCGTATCTCGCACCCGGTGAAGAGTGGATGATAATAGCGGTAACCGGAACGCCGGGGGTCGGAAAGACCACTGTATCGAGGCTCCTCAGCGAGAAGCTTGGCTACGAATACGTGGGCGTTAAAGAATTCGCCAGAGAAAAGGGTATCGGTGAGATGGTGGGCGAGGAGCTGGAGATAGATGTTGATGAGCTGGCCGAAGCCATGTCGCGGGAGTTTCACGGGAGGGATGTTGTGATAGACGGCCACCTCAGCCACTTTGTACCGGCGGACGTCGTAATAGTCCTCCGCGCCAATCCCAAGCTTGTTGCTGAGAGACTGATGGAACGGGGCTACTCAAAGGAGAAGCTCGCCGAGAACGTTGAGGCGGAGCTGGTGGACGTCATCCTGGTCGAGGCCCTTGAGGAAAATGAGAACGTTCTGGAGATTGACACGACGGGAAAGACTCCCGGCGAGGTTGTGGAGGAGATATCCGAACTCCTTGAAAGGGGAATTAAAAGGCGGTTTGGAATCGTTGACTGGAGCGGCGTGTATGACGAGGTGCTACCATACCTGCGGCTGGGGAGTGGTCGGATGTGAGCGCTTTCCCCACGGAGAAACGGGGGCGTACCAGTGAGGAGGTGGTAACGTGAGGATCGTGGCCGTCACGGACATCCACGGAAACAGGAGCAAGGTTGGAAAGCTCGTAGAGGTCCTTCGCGGGATGGACTTTGACATCCTGGCGGTGGCGGGAGATTTAACCCACTTTGGAGGTGCTGAAAGGGCCCGCGAGGTCCTAAACCCCCTGCTGGAGCTGAAGAGGCCTGTGGTTGCGGTTCACGGCAACTGCGATGGACCGGACGTTCCTCCTTTTCTGGAGGGTGTGGGGGTATGGGCCCACGACAGGCACGTTGAAATTGGGGGAGTTGGAATCGTCGGCATCGGCGGCTCAAACATAACACCGTTCCGCACGTTCTGGGAGCTCACGGAGGACGAAATTGAGGGGATTCTGGAGCGGAACTACCGCGACGGGGACGTGATACTCTCCCACGTGCCCCCAAAAGATACGAATGCAGACCGCGTTCATTCGGGCCTCCACGTGGGAAGTCCCGCGCTGAGGGAGTTTATAGAGAGGAGAGAACCCCCGCTCGTTCTCACCGGCCACATCCACGAGGCGAGGAGCGTCGATAGAATCGGCGGAACAGTGATCGTGAATCCCGGTCCCCTCTTCAGGGGATACTACGCCGTTGTGGACTATGATGCGGAAAAGAAGAGGGTGGATGGTGTGGAGCTGGAGAGGCTTTAGGCCTCAGACCAGTCCCTTCTCCTTCAGAACTTTTTCCATCCTGTCCATGGCCTCTTCAAGCTGCTCGTAGGCCGTCGCGTAGCTTATCCTGATGTAGCCCTCGCCGGCGTTTCCGAATGCGCTTCCCGGGACGACCGCGACCCTTGCCTCCTTGAGCATCAGCTCGCTGAACTCATTGCTGCTCAGACCGGTGTCCCTAATGCGCGGGAAGATGTAGAAGGCACCCTTGGGCTTGACCGTTGGAAGTCCTATCTCGTTCAGGCGCTTCCAGACGAGGTTCCTCCTGCGGTCGTACTCCTGCCTCATCTCCTCGACGGCTTCCCAGCTGCGCGGGTCGTGGATGGCCTTGGCGGCGGCGTACTGGACGAACGTAACGGGGCAGGTGGCGTTGTACATCTGAAAGCGCGCCATCTTCTCGATTACCCAGGAGGGGGCCGCGACAAAGCCGAGGCGCCAGCCGGTCATGGCGAAGGTCTTGGAGAATCCGTTTATTGTTATCGTGCGCTCGAACATGCCGTCGAGGGAGGCTATGCTGTGGTTCTTGACGCCGTCGTAGACGAAGTGCTCGTAAACCTCGTCGCTGAAGACGATGAGGTCGTGCTCAACGGCGAAGTCGGCTATCTCCTCGAGGTCCTTCTTGGTGAGAACTGCTCCAGTCGGGTTGTTGGGGCTGTTGATGATGAGCGCGCGGGTCTTCTCGCTCACATGCTTCTCAAGGTCGTCCACGCTCAGCCTGAATTCGTTCTCCTCGTAGGTCGGCACCTCGACGGGCCTTCCGCCCGCCAGGATGACGGCCGGGGCATAGCTAACGAACATCGGGCTCGGAATGAGGACTTCCTCGCCCTCTTTGAGAAACGCGGCGAGACCCAGAATAAAAGCCTGGTTGGCGCCCACGAGGATCATTATCTCGCTCCTCGGGTCAGCCTCGATGCCGTTCTGCTCCCTGAGCTTCTCGGATATGGCCTCGCGGAGCATCATGATTCCCGCGTTCGGGCTGTAGTGCGTCATTCCCTTGTCAAGGGCCTCCTTGGCATACTCTTTTATATGCTCTGGAGTATCAAAGTCCGGCTCACCTATTCCAAGTGATATCAGACCTTCAACACCCTGGGCGAGGTCGAAGAGCTTCCTGATCTCAGAAGGGTTGACGAGTTCCAACCTGTCGCTCAGCGCCATGAGCATCACCGCTCTTCCTTAGAGGCAATGTTTATAACTTTACCTCAACGAAAAGATGTTCATCGAAGTGCAGATAAAACCTACAAAGGACCTTATAGGCCATGGGAGTACAGAAGTTGGGAGCCGCTTTTTTTCTCCCGAAAGCCTCTCCATCCAGGCGGAGTCTCCTTCGGGGAACACCTCAAACTGAAAGATGGGCTGAGAGGGGGAACCCTAACCCCTCCAAACCGCAAACCCTTCAACCACCAGGACATCCAGTCCAGCCGTTCGGAACGTTCTCAGGGCGTCTTCGGGTGAGCAGACTATCGGTTCCCCGTGCATGTTGAAGCTCGTGTTCAGCACCGCGCCCAGGCCTGTCTTCCGCTCGAAGGCTTTGATTACGTCGTAATAAGCGGGATTGGTTTCCTTCCTCACGGCCTGGGGCCTAGTCGTCCCGTCCACGTGAACAACGGCGGGAGCGGCTTCTCTGAACTCCTCACTCGCCGTGTAGCTCATCGTCATAAACTCGTTTGGCCTTCCATTGAGGTTTTCGAGGTATTCCTCTGCGTTCTCCCAGAGCATTGAGGGTGCGAAGGGCTGGAAGACGTCGCGCTTCAGGGCAACGTTGAGCCTCTCCTTGACCTCCTCGTTCCTCGGGTCCGCCAAAATTGAGCGGTTACCCAGGGCCCTCGGTCCGAACTCCATCGCTCCCTGGAAGAATCCGGCCAGCTTGCCCTCAACGAGGGCGTCCGCGACGAGGCCCGGGACGTCATCCACCTCCTCAAACTCAACGCCCTCCATCTTCAGGAACTCTTCAACTTCTTCCCTTCCGTAGGATGGGCCAAGATAAACGTGCTCCAGTCTAGAGGGCCTCCACTTTCCGTCGAGCCTCTCGAACTGGGCTTTCACAAAAACCGCGGCGCCGAAGGCCAGACCGCCGTCGTCCATCGCCGGAAAGACCCACAGGTTATCGTCCCCGACAATGTGCCTCAACACCGCATTGGCCTTGACGTTTTGGGCAACTCCACCTGCGTAGGCAACGGGAAGTCCCTGCCCCCTGAGTCCGAGGCCGAGCTCCTCAATCAGCCTTTCCAGGTGTGCCTGGGCGCTGGCGGCTATCTCTATGGCCTTTTTCTGAAGCTTACCCTCAAGCTTTCCGCGCTTCATCTGAAGGGCGATCTCCCTGGCGTGTCTGAGGGGGTAATCAAAGAGCTCTGCGAGCTTCCTCGTCGCTTCGACCCCGATTACTCCGAGATGGTTGTCGAAGCTCAGCCCGTTGAGCTCTATTATTGAGCTCAGGTCGTAAGCTGGTTTCCCGTATGCCGCCAGGCTCATGACCTTGCCCTCGTGCCGCATGGGCTTGAATCCTAAAAGCTCGGTAACGGAGGCGTAGAAATCCCCGAGGGAGTCAATGTAGGTGCTCTGTGCGATCCGGATCATTTCCCCCTCTCTCGCCACGTATATCGAAGAGCTTAGCCCGTCTCCCGCGGCGTCTATGCTCAGCGCTATCGCCTCACGCCAGCCTGCGGTGTGGTATGCACCCGCGGAGTGGGCCAGGTGATGCTCGACGAAGATGACTTTCTTCTTGAAGTCTGCTCCGAATATTCCCCTGAGGTTCTCCTCCAGCTCAAGCAGGCGTTTTTGCTTCCTGAATATGCCAGCGACCGCTATGGCCTCAACATCCTCCGGCGATGCCCCAGCCATTTCGAGGACTTTCGCCACGCTCATCCTTGGAAAGCCGCGGTACTTCTTGATCCTGTTCAGTCTCTCCTCGTTTACCGCGAATATCCTTCCGCCGTCTACCAGCACCGCACCAGCGTCGTGACCGTCGTGGATTCCAAGTATCATGGTGGTTCGTTCGATGCTCGTTTTTTAAACGTTGGGGGAGGGAAGAATTTAAAAATGCCGCTCGATGAATACATTTGACGGAGGTGGAACCATGAAGAGAGTTGCTGCAATCTTTGCCATTTTGGTGGTTATGATGGTCCCCTTTGCGGGGGCTGCAACCGCGGCGAAGTCCCAGGATTCGAGGGGCAGTATAATAACGCAGACGAAGCTGTGGTACTACCTCTACATCGGAGGGGAGTCCAAGTTCCACAGGCTCTACAATGAGAGCGTCAGCGCCGGCATCGACAACACCACCCTTCAGACCGTAATGCAGCTCTACGAGAACGCCAGTGCCGAATACAAGGTTGCCCTGTCCTACGGCAACCCTCTCGAATCCAAGAACATGGCCTGGCTCCCGTTCATCGTTCACATGAGAAAGGCATACATTACCCTCAAGGATGCCATTTCGCTCCTTGAAGATGCCCTCAAGGGGCTCGAGGCCCAGAATGCCTGATCTTTTCTCTTTTCATTACATTTTTCTCTCGGAAGCCTTGCCTTTCACGGCAGGGAGAAGGTCAGCATTATCATAGAATCAAGATGAAAAAAGAGAGTCAAGTTCAGTAGGTTCTCGCGAACCTCGCTATGAACTTGGCCTCCCTGCCGCAGACGGGACACTTCTTGCCTTCGGGAGCTTTGGCCTTCTCCTCGGGGTAGGGCGTTCCAAGCATCTTGGCGTCGAGGGCTTCCTCCATCTCGAGACCGCAGCTCTCCTCGCCGCACCAGGGGATCTCAACAATGCCACGTCTGTCTTCGAAGACGGCCTTGGCCTCCTCTATGGTCTCGACGCGCTTTATGTGGCTTTCGAGGAACTCCTCGGCACGTTTGTGAAGGTTCTCGTGGATCGCGTCCAGGGTCTTCCTGACCTCCTCAACGATCCCCTCGCGCTCCACCACGAGCTTCTCAAGGGTATCGCGCCTCGCAAGGACTGCCTTCCTGCCGGCAACGTCCCTCGGGCCAACCTCTATGCGGAGGGGAACCCCCTTGAGCTCCCAGTCGTAGAACTTCCTGCCGGGCCTTATGTCGCGCTCGTCAATGTGAACCCTTATTCCCGCTGCCCTCAGCCCCTCCGCTATCTCACGGGCGTAGGCGAAGACGTCGGCCTCGGCATCCTTCTTGGGAATCGGCACGATTACGACCTGTATCGGGGCTATAGTGGGGGGCAGAACCATTCCCCTGTCGTCGCCGTGTATGGCTATGACCGCTGCCAAAAGGCGCTCGCTCATTCCGAACGTCGTCTGGTGAGCGTACTTGTGGTCGCCGGTTTCGGTCTCGTACTGGATGTTGTATGCCTTCGCGAAGTTCTGGCGGTAATTGTGCATGGTTCCAATCTGCAGCGTCCTGCCGTCGGGCATCATGACCTCGGCGCCGAGGGAGTAGTAAGCGCCGGGGAACTTGTCCCAGTCGGGTCTCTTGGAGATTATGTACGGTATCGCAAGGAACCTCGCGAGGTTGTCAAATATCTCGAGGTCCTCCTTTATCTGTCTCTCGGCGTCCTCATAGCTGTCGTGGGCCGTGTGGGCCTCAAAGAACCTGCTTATCTCACGGACGCGGATGAGGGGCCTTGTGTGCTTGGTCTCGTAGCGGTACGTGTTGACTATCTGGTAAACCTTGAAGGGCAGGTCGGCGTGTGAGCGCACCCAGAGGGAAAACATCGAGTACATAGCGGTCTCGCTCGTCGGTCTGAGGATCAGCCTGATATCGAGCGGGTCGTGGCCCGCGTGGGTGACCCAGAAGACCTCGCCCTCGAAGCCCGCTATGTGATCAGCCTCCTTCTGGAACTCGGTTTCAGGGATGAGCGCCGGGAACAGAACCTCATCGTGGCCCGTTCTCTCCATCTCGGAATGGACGAAGCGTTCGATGTTTCTCATTATCTTGAGGCCGTAGGGGAGCCAGATGTTCATTCCCTTGACAGGATAACGCTTGTCCTGGATTCCAGCGGTCTCGATAAGTTCGTTGTACCACTCGCTGAAATTCTCGCTCCATTTCTTCCGCTCAACCTTACTCATCTGCACCACCTAGAGGGAGAAACCGAAAAAGTTTTTAAGTTTTCCCGGTGGCGGCTCGGCTTTTTGACAAATCCCATGCAAAAACCTTATTAGGGTCGTTTCGATAAGCATCTTAAGGTGATACCATGAGGCCTAGGGTGGCCGTTCTCTTTAAGATGAAGAGCAAGCCCGTTGAGGAGCTCAGGAAATACGCGGACGTCGAATTTATCCTGTATCCAAGCGTCGATGAACTCAAAGAAAGGATAGGCGAGTTTGATGGCGTCATAATCTCCCCGCTGAACAGGTTTCCGCGCGAAGTCATCGAGAGTGCCGAGCGGTTAAAGGTCATCAGCTGTCATTCCGCCGGCTACGACCACGTTGACGTTAAAGCTGCAACCGAAAGGGGAATATACGTCACCAAGGTTTCCGGTGTCCTGAGCGAGGCCGTTGCGGAGTTCGCCGTTGGCCTGATCATAGCACTCCTCAGGAAGATAGCCTACTCCGACAAGTTCATCCGTGCCGGGAAGTGGGACTCCCACAGAACCGTCTGGAGCGAATTCAGGGACATAGAAACGGTCTATGGGAAAAAAGTTGGAATTCTCGGCATGGGTGCCATTGGAAAGGCCATAGCGAGGAGAATGAAGGTCATGGGGACGGAGATACTCTACTGGTCCCGCTCGCGGAAGCCCGAGGTGGAGGAAGAGGTTGAAGCCATTTACATGCCCCTTGAGGACGTCCTGAGGGAGAGCGATATCGTGATTTTGGCCCTGCCATCCACACCGGAGACATACCACATCATAAACGAGGAGAGGCTGGGGCTCCTCGAAGGCAAATACCTCGTCAATATTGGCCGCGGAACGCTCGTTGATGAGAAGGCCCTCGTGAAGGCCATCGAGGAAGGAAAGCTGAAGGGCTATGCAACGGACGTTTTCGAGAACGAACCCATTCAGGAGCACGAACTCTTTGAACACGAGTGGGAAACCGTTCTAACTCCTCACCACGCTGGCCTTTCGAGGGAGGCCATGGAGGACATGGGCTTCCAGGCCGTTAGGAATCTCCTCGCGGTTCTCCGCGGGGAAGTCCCTGAGACGCTCGTGAACCGTGAAGTGGTTGAGATACGTTCCCCAGAGGGGGTTAAGATGCTTTGAGGTGGTTGTGATGCTTGTTGAGGAACTGAAGGAAATAACCCGGATCCCCGGTATTTCGGGCTATGAGGAAAGGATACGGGAAAAGATAGAGGAGTGGCTTGAGCCCTACGCCGACTACACGGTTGACACGATTGGAAACCTCGTCGTCGAGCTCGGCGAGGGCGAGCTTAAGGGCATCTTCATGGCCCACATGGACGAGATAGGCCTTCTGATAACAGGCGTAAGGCCGGACGGAAGGCTCACCTTCAGGAAAATCGGCGGAATAGATGACAGGCTCCTCTACGGGAGACACCTTGATGTTATAACTGAGAACGGGAAGCTCGACGGGGTCATCGGAGCGCTTCCGGTGCACCTAAACCTCGAAAGGAAGTTCGACACGGTTCCATGGAGCAGGCTGGTCATAGACATCGGTGCTGAGAGCAGGGAGGAGGCGGAAGCGCTTGGGGTCAAGGTGCTTGACTATGCAGTCTTCAAGAAGCACTTCGCGGTTCTCAACAACCGCTACGTCTCGACCCGTTCGCTGGACGACCGGTTTGGAGTTGTCGCCCTCGTAGAGGCGATAAAGGATCTGGTTGACCACGACTTGGATGGGAAGTGGATTTTCGCCTTCACCGTGCAGGAGGAGATAGGCCTCAAGGGCGCCCGCTTTTTGGCGGAGCACTACCCCCCGAAGTACGCCTTCGCCGTCGATTCCTTTGCCTGCTGCGGCGACCTGACCGGTGACGTCCGCCTCGGCGGGGGAGCGGTGATAAGGGCCGTTGATAACTCCGCGATTTACACGAGGAAGCTCGCCAGAAAGGTTGCCGAGATAGCGTCGAGGAATGACATCCCTCTCCAGATAGGCGTCACCGGCGGCGGAACGGACGCGTCAGTCTTCCAGGGCAAGAGTGAGGTTCTCGCTTTGAGCGTTCCGATGAGGTACCTCCACAGCGAGGTCGAGACCCTCCATCTGGCTGATCTGGAGGCACTGATAAAGCTTATAGAGGCGATAGCCTTCGAACTGTGAGTGTTCAATCAATGACGGAGGTGATTCCTTGCTCAAATACGTCGGCTACTTCGCGGTCGGAGTATTCATCGGCATCCTTGCGGCGCTCTTTGGTCTTGGAGGTGGATTCCTGATAGTCCCGACGCTCAACTTCCTCGGCGTCGAGATACACCACGCCGTCGGAACGTCGAGCGCCGCTGTGGTCTTTACATCCCTCAGCTCGGCGATAGCGTACTCAAGGCAGAAGAGGATACACTACAAGGTCAGCCTCCTGCTGGCATCGACGGCCGTAATCGGTGCCTACATCGGTGCGTGGCTGACTTCCTTTATAAGTGCCGCCCAGCTGAAGGTCATCTTCGGTCTCGCCCTTGTAATAGTCGCTGTCAGGATATACAGGAAGAAGACGGCCGAGCCGAGTGAGGTCAAACTTGAGGAAGTGGAGGTCAACTACAGGCTGGTGCCGATTGGAGGTTTCTTCGCGGGAATCGCCAGCGGTCTCCTCGGCGTCGGCGGGGGAATAATCAACGTGCCCTTCCTGACGTACCTCGGCCTCCCCATACACTACGCGGTGGCGACTTCAAGCTTTGCGATAGTTTTCACCGCAACGGCCGGGGCGCTCAAGCACTACGCCATGGGCAACGTGGAGACCCAGTGGCTGGTTCTCCTCGTCCCGGGCCTTATAATCGGCGCCCAGCTCGGTGCGAGAATAGCGAAGAGGACGAGGGCGAGCAGTCTTAAGAGGGCCTTCGCGGTCGTCATGGCCCTCTTGGCTCTGAGGATGATCCTGAAGGGTCTTGGCCTTCCGGTTCCGTGAGCTTTTCTCTCCTTCTTTCCTTCAGATAAGCCGCTTCAAGGAGGAGCGTCGCAGCTATCATGGCCAGCCACGCGATCACCAGCGGCCGGTCGTAGGGATAGTAGAGCTCTCCCGTCGGGATGTATGCTGACTTCCTTCCCGCCGTGAGGGGCGGGGGTTTGCCTAACCCCTCGCTAATGGCGGAGAGGTTTGAGGGGCTTCACTAAAGCCTACCTCAAAGTGGGCCTTCAGCCCCTCCGGGACGGTCTTCCCCCAATTACCCCTCCTCTGAGCGTAAAGCCCACCCAGACTCGGGTTTATGGTTTTGACAATCTTTTTCAAAATATTAAACGCCCCAACAAGTCTGAATTGAAGATAAGCCCCATCATGGGACACTTAAACAAACCCCGGACAAAACGAGCCCCCTCGTGGGGCCTCCCGCAAACGGGGCAACGCTTAGACGTGAAAACCTCGTCCACAACCAAAACCTGAATATCATACTCCCCAGCAACTTCCTTCAAGCGTTTGATAACGTAATTAAACCGCCAGACGTGGGAGAGGAGAAAATTCTGCTTTTTACCCTTGCTGGAGTTCCTACTAATGCCCTTCGGATAGCCAACAACAATCCTCGAAACACCGAGACGATAGAGCTTTTCAACTGTTTGCCTCACCCTCGTGTTAATGTAGTGCCTCGCCTGGAGTTTAGCCTTCAAGTGCATTCCTGAGAGTTTCCTGCTCTTCTTTGCCCCGCTTTTGTTGATTTTGGATTGATACTCTGCAATCCTCTTCCGCCAGTAAAAATCAATGCTCTTGAGCGGTCTCCCGTTCACTAAGAAGCTTTCCCCGTTCTCAACGTAAACGGCTATCAAATTGTTTACTCCAAGGTCAATTCCCGCTGAAAGGTTGCCTAAGGGTTGTCTTGGAAGCTTGACCCACTCACCATTGATTAGCTTCTCCTCCACCGTGTAGCTCACGTGAGCATACCATTTCCGCTTAACGGTGTCGTAAGTTATTTCTAATCGCCCTTGCTTGCCCTTTAAGTGTATTCTCCCCTTGAATTGAATTTCGAGGCGTTTGAACTTTCCGAGGCCTTTGAGGATTAGTTTGTTTCCTTCAATTTTGTATTGGTCGTTTCTGAGGACTATTAAGCCTTCTCCCTTGATGTAGTTTGGTGGTTTTGGCTTGAACCACTCTGGTAATTCTCCGTTCCGTTTGTTCCTTAGGAGGGAGAAGAAGCTTCTCCAGCTTTCGGCGTTCTTCCTGCAGATTTGTTGAACCGTTGCCGAGCCTATTTCGGATTTGAATGTTTCTCTTGGGTTTTTGAGGGCTGGAGTTTTACCGTTATTGACCGCTTCATTCTAAGGTATGGTATTGTTCTTAGGCTTTAAAATAGTTTTGCTTTCCTGCCTTCAGGCTGGTCTCCCAATCACTGCATCCCCACCCTAAAGGACAAGGCCTTCAGAAGAAAAAAGTAACCGGTTCGAGAATCGTCCACCAGAATCTGGAATTGCTCCCCCTGACCATCAGTTAAAAACACGTTGGGTGTACTCAGCTTCGGGTGTGAATGTGGTGCCGGGGCGGGGCTTTGAACCCCGGACCTCTCGGTTTCTCAGGCTCCCCCGAAGGGGAGCGGCCCTATGAGCCGAGCGCTCTGACCAGGCTAAGCTACCCCGGCACAACCCGAGCGCTCGACCTATACCTCCAGGGGGGCATTTTTAAATCTTTCGGCGATGGTCCTAATAATACCCGTACCCATACATCCTCGCCATCAGGTGCCTCTTAATCCGTTTGCCGTAGTAGTAGCCCACGGCCATCCCGACGACGAGACCGCCGAGGTGGGCGTAGACGTTGACGCTCGGCAGGAGGCTGTTTATCAGGAAGAGCACGAAGGCGTTTATTAACGCCCCCTGCATGTTGCCCCCGACGACACCCATGATGACTATCAGCGTTCCGACTATGCCGAAGAGCGCCCCGCTCGCCCCCGCACTGACCGAGTTAGGGGGCAACAGGAGAAGCGTCAGCAGGTTCCCGGCAAGGCCCGAGACGAGGTAAACCATGACGAGCCTCTTCGGCCCGAGTATGCCCTCTAGCTGCCTGCCCATCATCAGGAGGAAGTACATGTTGAAGCCTATGTGGAGTATGCCGACGTGCACGAACATCGCGGTGATGAGCTGCCACCACCAGCCGTAGTTGAGGACGGCGTAGTTCCACTGGCCGAGGAGTTGCAGAACGCGGATGTTTATGCTGAGCGGGTTTCCGCTGAGGATAGACTCGACCACGTAAACAGCCACGTTTATCAGGAATAGCGTGAACGTCGCCTTTCCGTAGCGGTAGAAATACCTTTCAACGCCCATTTTCCAGCTCCTCCATTATCATATCGAGCAGGTAGCGGTCGTTCACGGCTATTATGTTCGTCTGCTCGGTCGCGCTCAGGTGTATCTCCAGCTCCCTTCCCGTCCCGTCGGTCACGATAGCCCCCGCCTCCTTCGCTATCAGCACGCCGGCGGCTATATCCGTCGGGCGGACGTAGTTCCGGATATCCATAACGCCATCGAGGGCCCCCTTTGCCAGGTAGGTAAGCTCAACGGCTATCGCCCCGAGGACGCGAACGCGTTTGACCCTCTTTATCAGTCCGGTACACCTTCCGCGCGTGTAGAAGCTCAGGGCCTCTTTCCCACGCTCCGGCTTCCTGACCGTTATCCGCCTGCCGTTCATGAACGCACCCCTTCCCGGCACCGCTTCGTAGAAGTGCTTCGGCACGAATTCGTAGATGGCGCCGTAAACGGGTTCCTTCCCCCTGAAGACCGCAAAGCTGAAGGCGAATATCGGTATTCCGGCGGCGAAGTTGTAGGAACCGTCTATGGGATCAACCACAACCGTATAGTCGCTCCCGTTGTCTATGAAGCCTATCTCCTCGCTCACCAGGTTGACGCCCAG
This sequence comes from Thermococcus celericrescens, assembly GCF_001484195.1. Classification (NCBI taxonomy): domain Archaea; kingdom Methanobacteriati; phylum Methanobacteriota; class Thermococci; order Thermococcales; family Thermococcaceae; genus Thermococcus; species Thermococcus celericrescens. The sequence continues at coordinate 45,477 of NZ_LLYW01000035.1, read as the reverse complement.
GGGCTCGAGACGGCCGATGACCACGTCCTCTGCGACCTTGTCAACGTATTTCGTCACGTCCCCGCTCACGTTCGTCCCCACGGTCTTCCCTGCCTCGGGGGTTCCGAAGAGGGGCATCACAACCTTCTCAACCTCTCGGGCCATCTCAAGGGCCACTTCGTTCCACGCTATCTCCATCTCAACCACCCATCAGCATTATCAGCAGGTTCCTCGTTCCCGGCCCGAAGCCGAGGATGAACACCGTCAGCTTCACGAAGTTTATCAGATCGGGATCCTCATCGGCCATCCACCTGTCGAGTATCCAGACCACTGGAAGGAGGATGAGGAACTTTTCGAGGTACATGATCGCCGCCGTTCCGAAGGTGTCTATGAGCCACCTCGCGAGAACGTGCTGCTCCCAGTAGCCAAAGAACTGAATTCCAATGAACGTGGTGGTCGCGTCGTAGAAGTGGGTGTAGAAAAGGACGCTGTTGTCGGCGATAACGGGGACCTTCTTCGCGAGCATCCATACCGCCCCCTCCGCTATAACCAGGGCGGGAATGAAGTACTTGAAAACCTCCCAGTTAAAGCTGACCTTGTCGAGGTTTATGACGAGCAGGAAGAGCAGTCCCCCCACCAGCACCCAGCCAAAGTCCTGGTAGAGCGGGTAGAGCTTCTCACCCGGGCAATGCCTCCAGACGATGTACAGGGAGGCTATCGCAAAGGCCGCTATGACGAAGTAGCCGCCGGGGCTCACGGTGAGGTACGTTCTGGGGAGGACTCCGACGTCCGTCATGCTCCTCATCAGCGGGCCGAGTACTATGTACGGGACGAGGGCCTTGAAGAAGCGGCCATCAACCCTGATTTCCATTCGCTTGAGCATCTTGTACAGCAGCAGGACCGCTATGCCCAGGATTATAGCGTAGACAACCGTATTCACGGGGTTGTAACCCTGGTTCTCCTGTATGGGCCTGATGAAGTACTCGTAAAAGAACTCGTAGAGCCCCATTTGACCACCATAGACGGTTGTTCCGATAGCCTTAAAGCTTTTCCCACCTTAGGGTTAGGGGTGGTGAGAAAAGTGCACCTGATGCAGCTCCCGCGAGAGGTTTTGCTCGGCGAGAATCTCAAGGGAGAGGTCGTGAACGTCGCGAAGAGGATCGGCCTGGGAAGAAAAGCGCTCGTACTCTACGGGAAACACACAAAAAAGATAGCGGGCAGGGAGGTCGAGGAGAACCTCTCAGGGGAGTACGAGGTAGATGGCCTCACCGTTAAGGGTGCGACGATGGAGGAGGTGAACCGGACCCTCGATGAAATCAGGGGCGGTGAATTTGACTGGCTCATAGCAGTCGGCGGCGGAAGTATAATCGACGTCGCCAAGCTCGCCTCTTTCAAAGCGGGAGTTCCCTTCATCAGCTTTCCAACCACCGCCTCGCACGACGGTATAGCGAGCGCCAACGCTTCGATAAAGGACATCGGAGCAAAGACTTCGGTCAAGGCAGTGCCTCCCATAGCCGTCGTGGCGGACGTCGAGGTCATAAAAACCGCCCCCTACCGCTACCTCGCGGCAGGCGTGGGCGACATGATAAGCAACCTGACGGCGGTGAAGGACTGGCAGCTGGCCCACCGCATTAAGGGTGAGTACTACAGCGAATACGCGGCCTCGCTGAGCCTGATGAGCGCCAAGATGGTGATAAAGAACGCGGACATAATAAGGCTGGGCAACGAGGAGAGCGTGAGAAAGGTGGTGAAAGGCCTCATCTCGTGCGGCGTGGCCATGAGCATAGCGGGCTCTTCGAGGCCGGCCAGTGGTGCAGAGCACCTCTTCAGCCATGCGCTCGATGCCATAGCGCCGAAACCGGCCCTGCACGGCGAGCAGGTCGGGGTGGGCACGATAATAATGGCCTACCTCCACGGCATGAAGTGGGAACGTGTTAGGGAAACCTTAAAGAGGATGGGGGCGCCAACTAACGCATACGAGCTTGGGATCGACCCGGAGTACATAATCGAGGCCCTCACGATTGCCCACACGATACGGCCCGAGAGATACACGATCCTCGGAAAGGACGGTCTAACGCGGGAGGCAGCGGAGAAGGCCGCTAAAATCACCGGAGTTATCTGAAGATCACCGCTTCACAAAACGGAGGTGTTTGGAATGGCAATAATCACGTTAGTTGGGGAAAAGCTGGCAAGACCAGGGGTTGAATTCATATATTACGGCCCGGCAGAACCGTGCAAGACGTGCAAGCTCGCAGGAGTCTGCGTCGGAAACCTCGAACCCGGCAGGAGATACAAAATCCTCCGCGTGAGGAGCATGCCCTCACACTCCTGCCCGCTTCACGAGGGCAAGGTTCGCGTCGTCGAGGTCGTCGAGCCCAGCATCGAAGTAGCGATAGAGCCTAGGCTGGCGATAGCAGGCTCGGTGATACAGCTCAAGTTCGAGGAGTGCAGCGACCCAGAGAAGGCAGAGCTTTTCAGCCCCGAGGGCCTCTTCGAGGGCGACCACGTAAAGATAATAGAAATCCTCGGCGACGTCGAGTGCAACGGCAAGACCTACAAGCACGTCAAGGTCATGCGCAAGAAGGATTAACCCCTTCTTTCCACTTTTGTGAACGCAATCAGCTCTTCTCCCCCCGCCATGATCCTGTAGGCACGCATCTTCCCATCAAGGAAATCCCTGATGGCCATCAGGGTTTTCTCGCGCCTAATCAGCAGTTCCCGGGCTTCATCGACGCTTATCGCCTCAAACCTCAGCCTCTCTCCCGGCCGGCTCTGGGCGACCAAGGGGAGGTCAGCCGCTGCAACGACGGATATCTTCGCGTAGCCGCCGGTCGTCTGGGCATCGCGGAGCATCACTATCGGCTTTCCGTTGGCCGGAACCTGAACCGCACCGGTCGGTATGGCGTCGGTCACTATCCCTGCACCCTTTTCCGAGTGCTCTATGGCCTTTCCATCGAGGCGGTAGCCCATCCTGTCGCTCTCCGGTGTTACCGTGTAGACCTCGCTCAGGAAGGTCTCTATTCCCTCTTCGGTGAAGTGGTCGAGGTTGGGGCCGAGAACGACGCGGACGGTCTTTTCCTTAGCCGAATAGTCTGGCCTCAGCTCCGGAGGAAGGTATCTCCCATCCTTCCCGGTTAGTATCGCGTAGCCGAGGTTTAACACATCCCCGGCCTTCAGCGGCCTTCCAAGGCCGGCCTTGGGATAGGCCGAGCAGCTCCCGAGGAGCGGTTCACACTTTATCCCGCCAGCGAAGGCTATGTAGCCGTAGAGCCTGCCCTTCAAAGCGCCAACCTCAAGGACGTCGCCCCTCTTCGCCCAGTGGCTCATCCAGGGTTCTATGGGAGCACCGTTGAGCCTGAGGTCAACGTCACCGGCAACTGCAAAGACGCCGGAAGCCCTGAACCGAATGGTTGGGCCGGCGAGGAGGAACTCAAGGAGGGGCGCATCACCGGGATTTCCGACGAGGTAGTTCGCTGTTCTCGCGGAGTAATCGTCCATGAAGCCCGAAACCGGAACGCCGAGCTTTCGGTAGCCCCTTCTACCGGAGTCCTGGACGGTGAGGAGTGAAGGGACGTTGAGGAGCTCAATCATCTCCCTCCCCCCATTCGGCCTCGTAGGGCTCTCTGAACTCCGACTCATCGATGGGAACGAACCTCACAATGTCACCTGGTCTTAGAAGGGTCGGAGGTTCTCTCTCGGGGTTGAAGAGCCTGAGCGGAGTCCTTCCGATGAGCCTCCAGCCGCCGGGGCTCTCGAGGGGATAGATGCCAGTCTGCCTTCCGGCTATCCCTACCGAGCCAGCGGGAACCTTCAGGCGGGGTTTTTCGAGCCTTGGAGCCGCTATCCTCTCGTCCATGCCGCCGAGATATGCGAAGCCCGGCAGGAAGCCGAGGAAGTAGACGCGGTAGGTCGGTCTGGAATGTATCTCGATCACGTCATCGACGCTCAGGCCGTTGTGTTCCGCCACAAAGCCGATATCCGGACCGTACCGGCCGCCGTAAACGACTGGAACCTCGACGAGTCTCCCCTCAAAGGATTCCGGTGAAACCTGGAGGAAGGGCTCAATGGCCTCCCTTACTTCGCTGAAGCTCACCTTGAGGGGATCGTAGAAGACGTAGACCGTCGAATAAGCCGGCACCACCTCAACGAGCCATTCAAAGTTAGCCTTCTCCACCGCGTCGGCAATAGCGTGTATTTTCGCGTTTACCTCTTCGTCAATGACCTCACCAAAGGATACGAGCAGCGCCGAGTCGCCGGCGGGTTTTATCGTCGGTTGCATGGTCTCACCGCACGATCTCCCTCATCGGCACTACCCTAACCCCTTCCTCCTCAAGGACTCTCCTTATCCTCGCTGCAATTTGGACTGCCTTCGGGTTGTCCCCGTGGACGCAGATGGAGTCAGCCTTCAGCTCGACCCACTCCCCGTTTATCGCCCTGACTCCACCGTCCTTGACCATCGAGACCACGCGCTCGGCTATCGCTTCCTCCTCGTGTATGACCGCTCCCGGCTTCGAACGGGGAACGAGGGTTCCGTCAGGGTTGTAAGCCCTGTCTGCGAAAACCTCGCGGGCAACCTTAACCCCCATCTCTTCGGCTATTTCTGCCGGCCTTGAGCCGGAGAGGGCCACGAATATCAGGTTCCTATCGAAGTCCGCTATCCCCTCGATGACCGCCCTCGCGAGCTCTTCCTCCTTAACGAGGGCGTTGTAGAGTGCCCCGTGGGGCTTAACGTGCTGGAGCTCGATTCCTTCAGCCCTCGTGAAGGCGTAGAGGGCGCCAATCTGGTAGAGGATGTAGTTCCTCGCCTCCTCGGGCGAGAGTTTCATATACCTCCTCCCGAAGCCGAGCAAATCCGGGTAGCCAGGGTGCGCCCCGACGGCCACTCCATTCTCCTTCGCAAGTCTTACAGTTCTCCGTATGACTATCGGGTCGCCGGCGTGCCAGCCCGTTGCAACGTTGGCGCTCGTGATGTAGTTCATGACCTCCTCGTCGAGGCCGAGCTTGTAACGGCCGAAGCTCTCGCCGAGGTCCGAGTTCAGGTCAACCTTCATCCGCACCACCGGCCTCATTTCGACGGAAATCTAAAAAAAGGGTTTCTCCGAGTTTAGGCCATGAAGGTTCAGGTCATAGATGCGGCGGTCTTCATTCAGGGGATAGACGTCGAGGGCTTCACGACGCCGAAGGTCGTTGATGAGGTTAAAGACCCGGAGTCGAGGCTCTTTTTGGAGGGGTTGATAAGCGCCGGAAAGGTCAAGGTCCTCGTCCCCTCAAAGGAGAGCCTTGAGGCGGTAAGGGAAGCGGCCAGAAAGACGGGCGAGCTGGGGGAGCTGAGCGAGGCGGACGTTGAGGTTTTAGCCCTCGCGTACGAGCTCAATGCTACCTTGTTCACCGACGACTACAACCTGCAGAACATAGCGAAAATCCTCGGAATAGAGTTCAGAACCCTGAAGCGCGGGATAAAGCGAGTCATCCGCTGGAACTACGTCTGCATCGGCTGTGGAAAGCGTTTCTCAGAGATGCCGCCGGAGGGAATCTGCCCGGATTGCGGCAGCCCGGTGAGGTTGATACCGAAGAAGAAGCGCCGGAGAAAACGCCCCGGACGGGCTCGGCGCTCATAGGGTACGTCACAACCGCAAAGCGGTTCAGCCCGTCTTGGAATCGTCACGGCCCGCCCGGGACGGCGTCAGATAGCGTTGCTCTTCACCGATCCGCGCAATTCGCTGTCATCATCCGCGGTTCAACCTTGGAGGTAGTAGGATATAAGCTTTCTCAGCTCAAGGTTGCGCTCGGGCTTCATTCTCAGGAACCGCTTAAGCTGGCTGTTCTCGGCTATTAGGCCCGAGAGCTCGGTGGCGAGTATCCTGTTGTCCTCGCTCAGGCCGTAGGCCTTGAAGCGGAGCGGGGCGTACTCCTTCTCAAGCTCCCACGTCCTTTCCTCAAGCTCCTTCACCTTCTCCTCAAGTTCCTCAAGGTTTCCCTTGGGCTTTTTGAACTCCCCTTTGAAGGCTATCTCGATGACCATCTCAGGAGAAACGCCGTATCTCTCGCCGAGACGCTCTATCTCCCCCCACAGTTCTTCGTTTATCTCGGCCCCAATTTTCCCGAAGCCCTTGTTCGGCTTGATGATGAGCTTCATCCCGTTCACACTCCATGAACGACTCGTTCACGATCCGTGAACTTTCTCAAGCTCTCTCCTCTTCTCCTCAACCTTCTTCCTGAGCTCCTCGTTTTCCCTTCTCAGCCTCTCACGCTCGGCTGTCATGAGCTCCTTGTCCCTCAAAGCCCTCTCATAGAATTCCCTGAGCTCCTCTATCTCCCCTTCCATCTTCCGAAGTTTTTCCTCGAGTTTTGCGATCTTCTCAAGAAGGACCCCCTCGCGCTCGGCCTTCAGGGTATCCTCCACCCGAGGAAGGTTTTCACGGAGGAGGGCACTGATATCGCGCCCCTTCAGGGCCTTGAATCTCTCTTTTTCCAGGATAATCCTAACCTCTCTCATTTTCTCTTCCTCTCCATCTCGGTCTTCCTGTCGTAGCAGAGAACATAAAACGCCAAAAGCCCCTTCCACCTTCCGTAGGGTTCTATAAGCTCCCTCACGTCTTTCTCCCGTACTTCCTTAACCCGCTTCCCAAAAATCTTTGCTATCCCCCTTCTGAGCCCAAGGTCTCCTGCGGGGTAGACGTTCTTTCTCAGACCGTAGGCCAGGAAAAGCTCCGCACTCCATTTCCCTATTCCTCGGAACCTCGTGAGGTATCTGATGGCATCCTCAACGCCCCAGTCCCAGAGTTCAAGGTCGAGCTTTTTGGCCAAATAAAGCTCCGTCAGGGACTTTATGTAACCAGCCCTATAGCCGAGCTTGGCCTTCTTCAGCTCCTCTTCGCTCAGAGACGCTATCCTTTCGGGGGTGGGGAATGCGTGTAAATCCCCCACCGGCCTGCCCGCGAGCTTTACGAGGTTCGCGATAGTTCTCTGGGCGAACTCGAAGCTGACCTGCTGCTGGGCTATCGTCTCAACTAACGCCTGGTAAGTGTCCGGTGAGGCGGGAACGGTGAGGCCGTGGAACTCGTCAATCAAGAAGGCGAAGGGGGAGTCGCTTATCTCGGCGTAGAAGGAATCCAGGTCCGTATCGAGGCCGAGGATAAAGGACAACTTTTCCTTCGCGGATTTTCGTTCCCTTCTGCCCCACGAATCCGGAAGAATGAAGTTCTCTCCATCGTAGCCGGCGATACCGCTCCCAAACGCCTGGTAGAAAACACCGTCTTCGAACTTCCACGTTCCGTTGCGTATCATCTCGCCCGCGGTCTTCCTCAGGTCAATCCCAGCCATCGGTCGAGCCTAACGGGGTTCTCCCTTATATCCTTTAGGGTCGAGACGTAGAGCCTCCTACCGTCAACGGAACGCTTGATTTGAAGCTCGCCCCTTTCCTCTAGGAAGCGCATGGCCTCTTTAACCTCTTCCGCACGAACCTCGAAGTTCTCCCTCAGGAAGTCCCAGTACGGCTCGTGCAGGCTGTATCCTGCGGCCGCACGGACGAGCTCCCAGGCCCTCGCGACCTTTTCATCACCCCTGGCGACGCGGTAGAGCTTGGCCAGAGTTTTCAGCTCCATGTTGCTGAATTCCCACCCAACATATAAATCACTTTTGGAAGGCAGGCAAAAGATTTAAACCCTTGAGTAGTACTGATATCAGGCGGTATGGATGAGGCTGAACGTTGCCCTGGTAATCCTGGTTTTGTTCATGGTGTTCCTCCCCAGCGTGAGTGCCCAGGGCGGCACAGTTTACGTTGCAAAGGTCGATGGAATGATAACCGGCTATACAGTCGATCAGTTCGACAGATACATAAGCAGGGCAGAGGATGCGAATGCCTCCGCTATAATTATCGAGCTGAACACCCCCGGCGGCAGGGCCGACGCCATGCAGGAGATAGTAACGCGGATTGAGAGCGCCAGGGTCCCGGTTATCATCTACGTCTACCCCTCGGGCGGAATGGCCGCATCCGCGGGAACGTACATCGCCCTGAGCTCCCATCTCATTGCCATGGCCCCTGGGACGGTGATAGGGGCCTGCAGGCCGATACTCGGCTACGGCCAGAACGGAAGCATCGTCGAAGCCCCGCCGAAGATAACCAACTTCTACGTGGCCTACCTCCGCGAGCTGGCCCGGATGAGCGGCAGGAACGAGACGCTCACGGCAGAGTTTATAACCGAGGACAGGAGCGTAACCCCCGAGGAGGCCATGAAGTACGGGGTCATTGAGGTCATAGCGACCGACCTTGACGACCTCCTCCAGAAAGCCGACGGCATGGAGACAAAGATGCCTGTCAAGGGAAAGGGGAAGGTCGTACTGCACATCAAAAACGCAAACGTGGTTTACCTGGAGCCATCCTTCAGGGACACAGTTGTAAAGTACATAACCGACCCAACCATAGCGTACCTCCTTCTGAACATAGGCTTCATAGGGCTGATATTCGGCTTTTTAACCCCCGGCTGGCACGTGCCGGAAACCATAGGGGCCATACTCCTAGTGCTCGGCCTCATCGGACTGGGTTACTTCGGATACCACAGCGCGGGCCTGATCCTCATAGTCCTAGCGATAATATTCTTCATAGCCGAGGCGCTGACGCCGACCTTCGGCCTGTTCACAGTTGCGGGGGTTGTGACCTTCGTCATAGGGGGCATTCTGCTCTTCAGCGGAACCGGAGCTGGAGGTGAGTACTTGGTGACGAGTGAGACGTACTCAGTACTGCGTATAGCGATACTGGTCATGGCAATACTGCTCGGGCTGTTCTTCCTCTTCGGTGCGGCCACTGTGGTCAGGGCCCACCGGAAAAAGCCCGAGGCTGGGAAAGAGGAGCTCATCGGGAAAGTCGGGAAGGTCGTGGAAGACGTCGACCCTGAGGGCGTCGTCAAGCTTCGTGGGGAGCTCTGGAAGGCGGAGAGCCAGGATGGGAGCAGAATCCCGGTCGGGGAGAAGGCCAAAGTTGTTGAAGTCAGGGGATTAACCCTCATCGTCGAAAAAGTTGGGGGAGTAAAGGAGGGAGAATGAATGGCCATAACGGCAAGTACTGTGGTTATTTCGATTGTTTTGTTGTTTGTTTTGATTATACTGGCAACGGCCATAAAGATAGTCAAGGAGTACGAGAGGGCGGTTATATTCCGCCTCGGTAGGGTCGTGGGAGCAAGGGGTCCCGGACTGTTCTTCATCATTCCAATATTTGAGAAGGCGGTCATAGTGGACCTCCGTACGCGCGTCCTCGACGTGCCGGTGCAGGAGACCATAACCAAGGACAACGTTCCCGTCCGGGTCAACGCCGTCGTTTACTTCCGCGTGGTTGATCCCGTTAAGGCGGTTACCCAGGTGGCGAACTACATAATGGCCACCAGCCAGATCGCCCAAACGACCCTGAGGAGCGTCATCGGCCAGGCACACCTCGACGAGCTGCTGAGCGAGAGGGAGAAGCTTAACCTCCAGCTCCAGAAGATCATCGACGAGGCCACGGATCCGTGGGGAATAAAGGTCAGCACGGTTGAGATCAAGGACGTTGAGCTGCCGAGCGGCATGCAGAGGGCCATGGCCAGGCAGGCCGAGGCAGAGCGTGAGAGGAGGGCCAGGATAACCCTTGCAGAGGCGGAGCGCCAGGCGGCCGAGAAGCTCCGCGACGCCGCTGAGATAGTGTCCCAGCACCCGATGGCCCTTCAGCTCAGGACGCTCCAGACCATAAGCGATGTTGCCAGCGACAAGAGCAACGTGATCATCCTGCCGCTCCCGATGGAGATGCTCAAGCTCTTCAGGAGCCTGGCGGACACCGCGGAGATGGCCAAGGTAAAGCTTGAAAAGGAAGTCCAGGAGAAGCTGGAGGCCGAGGCCAGGGCAAAGGCGGGAGAGGAGTGAACTACGAATAGTTTTTCTTCTATCTTTTTCCCATGTCTTTAGATGAACCGCAAAAAATAAAAGCATTGCCAGCATAGTTCATACACGCAAACTGAATACTCCGTATAAAATCGAAGGTCACAGTGATTATCGCGGGAAAGCGTCGTTAGCGCTTTACACCGGAGGTGTTAACTTTGGAAGGCCGTTCAATTGTTTTTGCATCTGGAAAAGGTGGAACTGGTAAAACAACGACGGTTGCAAACCTGGGTGTTGCTCTGGCCCAGTTCGGAAAGGAGGTCATTCTGCTGGACGCGGACATCACGATGGCGAACCTGAGCCTCGTCCTTGGAATGGAGGACATTCCAATAACCCTCCACGACGTTCTGGCGGGCGAAGCGGACCTCAAGGACGCCATCTACGAAGGCCCGGCGGGAGTCAAGGTCATACCTGGAGGACTGAGCCTGGAGAAGATAAAGAAGGCCAAGCCGGAGAAGCTCAGGCAGCTCATCAGGGAGATAGGCCAGATGGCGGATTTCGTCCTCATCGATGCCCCCGCCGGCCTCGAAATGACATCCGTCACTGCCCTTCTCATAGGTAAAGAGCTCATAATCGTTACCAACCCCGAGATATCCGCGATCACGGACTCCCTTAAAACCAAGCTCATCGCCGAGAAGCTCGGAACACTCCCCCTCGGAGCGATACTCAACAGGGTAACCAACGAGAAGACCGAACTCACCCAGGAGGAGATAGAGGCCATTCTTGAGGTCCCGGTTCTGGCGGTGATACCCGAGGATCCCGAAGTCAAGCGTGCAAGCGCCTACGGTGTCCCGCTGGTAATCAAGAACCCCACCAGCCCGTCGGCGATAGCCATCAAACAGCTTGCGGCCAAACTTGCGGGAATCAAGTGGCAACCACCCGAGCCAGAGAGCCCCATAAAGAGGGTCTTCAAGGCACTCTTCGGAGGGAAGAAGTGATGGCCGACGCCCTCGTGTATGGAATCGTGGTCATCCTCATAATCCTCAACATAATCCTTCTGATGCTCTACTACTCCGCCAAAAGCAACCCCTACTACGTCGTCTACGACGAGGAGACCAAGAGCGCTCTCAAGAGGCGCGTCTCAAGCCTCAAGGAGGATCTCGAAAGCGAGCTCATAGACTTTGATGTTGAGGAGTGGGAAAAGACCCTCGAAGAGTCCATTGACGAGGAAGTCAGGAACCTCTGAGCTTTTTAACCATTTTGTTATTAAACATTTTTGGGGCGTTAAATTTTAAAAGGTCTGTTCTATTAACTCTAAAATGGGGGTGGGCTGTTATGAAGGTCCGGCTCGGCTATCCAGACAGGATAGTCGAGGTCGATGATAGGACCGTCCGCGTCTTCAGGGGCAGACTCGTGAGCGCCCCCCTGAGTGAGGTCGTGAGCTACTACCTGAGGGGCGATGGACTTCTGCCGCCCGCGGTCAGGGAAATCGCCCGCGACATCGTTGGAGTTCTCCTCAGAACGGGTGAGCTCAAGGGCGAGTACCAGGGGATTACAGAGCAGGTTCATGGCCTCAGCAGATGATTTCTACATTATCCTGCAAGACCCCATCCCTTTTTTAAAATGTTTTTCCCGTACATCAGTTGAAAAAGTTTAAGTATTCTTCCGCACAATACTAGGAACTAAACTCGCAGGAGGGAATGGAAGTGAAGGTGAAGGTCAGGATACTGGATGTGTACAGCGGGAGATACTCGGTTTTTATAAATGAGAAAGAGGCCATGAAGGCCAAGCTTCACCCGGATGATCTCGTAAAGCTTGAGGCCGGCAAGAAAACGGTTTATGGTAGCGTAGTCATAAGCAGTCTTGTTAAGGAGGGAGAGATAGGAATAAGCAGGGACGTTCTTCAACTTCACAGCTTCTCTGAGGGTGAGGTGGTCACGGTCATTCCGAGCGGCACGCCCGAGAGCGTCCGCTACATAAAGAAGAAAATGAACGGAGGAAAGCTCCGGAAGGTGGAGATAGAGACGATAATCAAGGACATCGTTGACAGGAAGCTCCGCGACATTGAGATAAGCTCATTCGTCACCTCGCTTGAGATAAACGGCCTCGATATGGACGAGATAGCCGCCCTGACGATAGCCATGGCCGAGACAGGCGATATGCTCGACATAGACAGAAAGCCAATAATGGATGTCCACAGCATTGGAGGCGTCCCCGGCAACAAGACCAACATCCTCGTCGTGCCTATCGTTGCCGCCGCCGGCCTCACCATCCCTAAGACCAGTTCCCGCGCAATAACCAGCGCGGCCGGAACGGCGGACGTCGTGGAGGTCTTCGCGGACGTCAGCTTCTCCCTCGACGAGATAAAGCGCATCGTGGAGAAGATAGGCGCATGTATGGTCTGGGGCGGTGCCCTCAACCTCGCCCCGGCCGACGACATAACCATCAAATCGGAGCGCGCTCTCAGCATTGACCCGACCGGTCTGATGCTGGCCAGCATAATGTCAAAGAAGTACGCCATGGGCAGCCAGTACGTTCTCATTGACATTCCAACCGGCAAGGGCGTCAAGGTCGAGAGTGTGGACCAGGCCAGGGCCCTGGCGAGGGACTTCATTGAGCTGGGCAAGAGGCTCGGTCAGTACGTCGAGGTGGCCATAACCTACGGCGGACAGCCGATTGGACACACCGTTGGCCCGGCCCTCGAGGCGAGGGAGGCACTCCAGGCCCTTATGGCAGGCACCGGTCCTGGCAGCCTTATAGAGAAGGCCACCGGGCTCGCCGGAGTCCTCCTGGAGATGGGCGGTGTTGCACCGGCTGGAATGGGAAAGAAGATGGCGCGCGAGATACTCGAGAGCGGAAAGGCCTACCAGAAGATGCGCGAGATAATAGAGGAGCAGGGAGGCAACCCGGACATCAAGCCAGAAGATATCCCGGTTGGCGACAAGACCTACACGTTCACCGCACCGACCAGCGGCTACATCACCGCCATAGACAACAAGGCCATCACGGGAATAGCCAGGGCCGCAGGGGCGCCGGAGGACAAAGGCGCGGGAATCGAGCTGTACGTCAAGGTTGGGGAGAAGGTCAAGGAGGGCGATCCGCTCTTCACAATCCACGCGGAGAGCGAGGCCAGGCTCGACCAGGCGACAGTCTTTGCAAGGAGAACCGAGCCCATAAGAATAGAGGGGATGGTCCTTCAGAGGATAGGCAATATTTAATCCCTTTTTCTCTTTACTTCAGTACTTGAAAGTCGATCGCGATGTTGAACTGCCTTGGCGCGTAGGGGCGGACTTTCCTTTCCCCCCGGAACTCAACCCCAAAGCCCAGCTCCCGGGCAACGGCTTTAATCTTCGCCTCGTGCTCTGAGAACAGGTCTTCTTCCGGGCCAAAGCCGTAGTAGTGGATCACGCCACCGTCCCTAACGCTCAGCATGGCCTCCCTCAGGAAGCGGTCGGCGAACTTGGGGAGATTCATTATCACCCGGTCGGCCTCAAATTTGCCGGCCACCTTCCTCACGTCTCCGAGGATCGGCACGACGTTGTCGGCCTGGTTCAGTCTGATGTTCTCCTCAAGGTAGCGAATCGCCCATGGGTTGATGTCGCAGGCGAAGACGAGCTTTGCTTTCTTAGCTAGAAGCACCGCGTACGGCCCGACGCCGGCGAACATGTCGAAGACGACCTCCCAAGGGTGCGTCTTCTCGAAAATCCTCATCCGCTCCGTGGCCAGGCGGGGGGAGAAGTAAACTTTGGCAACGTCGAGCTTTAACCTTATCCCGTTCTCGCGATGGAGAGTTTCCGTTCTCCTCTCGCCGGCGAGGTAAATAAGCTCCCTCACACGGTATTCCCCAGAAATCTTGCTCCCCTTGGCGAAGACGGCCTTTATGTGGCGGTGAACCTTGAGAATCGCCTCGCCGATTGCTTTTCCATAGGGCATCAGCTCCTCCGGAAGCTCGATTATCGCAACCTCGCCGATTATGTCGAGGGAGCTCGGAAGGAGCCCTCTAACCTCGTCCGGAACCTCAACGACCTCGCGGTAGCTGTGGGGTTTTCTCTCAAGCCTCTCGAACTCAGCCTCGACAAGCTCGAAGCCCTCTACGGGCCCCGTGACCGGGAAGAGTATAAACTCGCCCTCCCGTTTGACGGCGTATCCTTTCGCCAGGACGCCGAGGTCGATTAGTTTTCTCCTGACTTTCTCAGCTTCCCGCTTGGGGACTTTGACTGCGAGCATGCTGTTCACCGTGAAGCAATCCATTACAAACACAATGTTCACTTCAAAAAACTTGCCGCCAGCGCTAAGCCTTTGAGGCGGCTCATAAAAGGTTTGTGGCTCTTAGAAAAACTTGATATGTTGCATTTTCAAAATCTCAGAATCATTTTAATCGGAGAATCCAAATCAAATGCCTTTTTAAAAGGGTTTGATTCGGAAGACGCCCGAAGGGCGTCGAAGAACAAGGAACCTCTACTAAAGATCTTTTTAAGCCAGATTCTCCACACGAGACAGCAAGTTGAACATGAAAACCATTTACTCAATAGTCCTCTAGAAAAGAGCCATGAACTTTGATGAAACTTTTGCTTGGCAAAAGTTTCTTATGGTGCCCCGGCCGGGATTTGAACCCGGGGCGCGGGCTCGAAAGGCCCGCATGTTTGACCGGGCTACACCACCGGGGCTCGATATTAGGGAAGGGAGAGCGTTTAAAAATCTTTCGTCTGAGGGAAAGCCGCCGGCAAACTTTTTAAACCTCCGCCCGACCCTCAACCGATGGCCATGAAGACGCTCGCCGATGTTTTCAGGGAAGCATTGAAAGAGAAGGGGATCGAGAGCTTCGGAGTGCTCTCAAAGAGGTTCAGGAAGTCAAAGAGCAAGCTCCAGGACGTGGCAGTGGAGATAATCAACGGAAAGGGAGCAATATTCCGCGTCCCGGAGAAAACCGCAGTGGCCTGGGACCTGAACGGCAACCGTGTCGAGGGCTCGCATTACGCCTACGCCCCGCTGTGCATGATGGAGAAGTTCGAGCCGGTTCTGATGCCCGAAGAGCTCCGCTCAAAGCTCCTAGAGTGGCCCTACTTCATAATCGACCTCTATCACTGGAACAAACATACGCAGAAGGAGAAGGGCAAGGTCTGCCTGCAGGTGAGCCAGAGCTACGGCCTGCTGAGGGACTACTTCACGGGGAGGGAGCTCGCCGTAACGTGGGCGAACGATGAGTTCGAGAGAATGTTTAAGGGCCCCATCGATAGAATAACACTCTACGCCGGGCCGACGGCGGAGTTTTTGAGGGAGAACGACATCGACGAGGTGGTCCTCCTCGACCCCTGGGCGGAGGAGGTTTTGAGCGAGAAGGATTTTGACGTTGGGGCCTTTATAATCGGCGGCATCGTCGACACCGGCGGGAACAAGAAGAAGACCACGCCAAAAATTGGTGAGGAGCTTGAGAAGGCTGGGATAAAGGTCCGCCGGAGGAAGATCGTTCTCAAGGGCGATGTTGTGGGCGTCCCCGACAGGATAAACCGCATCCTCGGCATAATCCTCAAGATGATGGTGGAAGGGAAATCAATGGATGAAGCCGTCTACGAGTTCCAGGAGCCACTTCACGCCCGCTGGCGCCTGAGGAAGGAGCTCCCCAAGCGTGCGATCAGATACAAAGTGAACGGCAAGACCTACCGGGTGGTCGAGAAGGAGCTGTTCGATGAGTACTCCAGATGGCTCAAAATCCGCTGGGAGGACTTCGTGAAGGTGCTGAGGGAGCTCGACCTGATAGCGCTCGAGCGGAAGAGGATACACCACCTCAACAAGATCTCCAACCCCAGGATAATAAACGGAAAGACATACCGGGTGATTCTCCTCAAGAAGGCCGCGATGCTGTGCTATAACTGCTGAAGATGATTTAAACAGGATCAAAAGTTTTATCATCCATCCTCTTTTTTGATCTTATTTATGAGTTCCTTCAACGCCTTTTGGCGTTCGATCTTTGAGTAGAAGTCATATTCAGCCCTCAGGAACTCATAATGTTCACGCTCATCCTCCGCTAGACTTTCCATAAGCTTCTTGTGCTCAGGGTTTTCGAGAAGTTCCGCGAGCATTTTGTATACCATCTCAGAAAGCTGCTCCGCGTCCATGCCAATTTCGAGGACCTTCAGGTAATCCCCGACAGTCCTGAGACGATAATCCCTCTCCCAGAATACTCGAGCCCAGCTCTTCAGGCGGACATCAGGAACTCCCTCACCGGGGAAGAGTGTCCGGAACAGTCTCGAAACCTCTAAGTCATGGCCCCGCTCCATTTCAAGGAACTTTTTAAATCTCTCTTTTGGATACCCATCCGGCAGTTTCTCATGGAGGAACTTGTAGAGTCCAGTGGAATCAACTTCCCCTCTGATCATGTATGCGAGTATCTCCTTAAGGGGTCTCTCTGCAAGTTCTCTGACGGCCTCTCTGACTTCCTCTCGAACGCTGGCCTTTTCCATGAACAGCTCAAGCGCCCGGCTCATGTCCCCCACCGTGGTAAATACAAGAAACCATGATATAAAAAGGTAGCCCAGATACCGGGGATGGAACCAAAAGAGAAATTAAAAATTTAGAAGAACACCACAACGGCGTCTCCCACTACGGCCGTTTCAACCTCTTCGCCCTCGCTGAACACCGCCTTCCTGAGCACGATGTCATCCTTGCTCAGCTCGACCTTCTGGCCTTCCACCTCAAACTCGACCTTTCCTGCCTCTTTGAGTGCCTTGGCGACTTCCCTGGCGTTCTCCTTGAGGTAGGCAGTAATCTTCGGCACGAGCTTGCCATAGCGCGGTCCCACCGTTCTGAAGTTGGGCTTTATCTCGGTGATGCGCTCCTCCAGGGCCGGCTCACCCTGGATTATCTCCAGCCTCTCGATGTTCATGGTTCCTGCGATGTCCTTCTCGATGGCCTTCAGGGCCTCATAGCTGTCGGTGGCGTAGATTGCCACGTGTTTGAGCTTGGCGTTCAAAGCCAGGCCGTGGCCGTTCTTGTAGCGCCTCATGGCACCGACTATCTCTCTCGCCAGCTCGCCGAGCTTCTCAGCCTCCTCGCTTATCCTGCCCTCATCGTACTTCGGCCACTCGAGGAGGTGCACGCTCTTGGCACCGACGTGGCCCTTGAACATCTCCTGGTAGAGCTCCTCAGTTATGTGCGGGGCGAGCGGCGCGAGGAGGAGCATGATGTTGTAGAGCAGCTCGTAAAGCGCCGCTTTCGCCTTCAGCTTGCTCTCCTCATCGTCGCCGTAGAGGCGGTGCTTGATCATCTCGATGTAATCGTCGGCCACCTCATGCCAGACGAAGGTCATCAGCTCTCTGGTGAGCAGGTTGAAGCGGTAGCGCTCCATCTCCTCGGTGGCGAACTTGATGACACGGTGCAGCCTTGAGAGTATCCACCTGTCGATTGGCTCAAGCTCCTCTGGAGCTTCCTTCGGGTCGAAATCGCTCAGGTGCCTCTCGGCGAAGCGGTAGATGTTCCAGACCTTCTGGAGGAAGCGGTAGTTGTAGTCGACGGTCTCCCACTTGAACGGGTGGTCCTCTCCGGGCGGAGCGAGGGCGGTCCAGAGCCTCAGAGCGTCGGCGCCGTACTTCGGGATCACCTCATCCGGGGCGACGACGTTGCCGTAGCTCTTGCTCATCTTCCTGCCGTCCGGGCCGGCCACCATTCCGTTGATGAGGACGTCGTCCCAGGCTTCTCGCCGGTGAGGACGTGGGTTCTGAATATCGTGTAGAAGGCCCACGTCCTTATGATGTCCGTTCCCTGCGGCCTGAGTGCGGTCGGGAAGTTGTGCTCGAACCAGCGCTTGGCTTCTTCGTCGCCCTTAATCGCCTCGTGCCACCGGGTTATGATGAGCGGGGTTATACTGGAGTCTATCCAGCAGTCGAGGACGTCCGTTACGGGCTCAAGTTCGGCACCGCAGACCGGGCACTTCTCCACGGGCGGCTTGTCGAAGCGCGGGTCAACCGGAAGGTCTTCCTCCCTCGCCGGAACTACGTGGCCGTTCTTGCAGACCCAGAACGGGAGCGTCGTTCCAAACACGCGCTGCCTGCTTATAACCCAGTCCCAGTCCATTGAGTCCGCCCAGTCCTTCAGACGGAGGAACATGTCGCTCGGGTACCAGTTGATCTCCTCCGCAACCTTCACTATCTCGTCCGTGAAATCCCTCACCTTGATGAACCACTGGGTCTTGGGGAGCAGCTCGATGGGTGCCATACATGAGCTCCTCTCGGTGTGCCTCAGCACGCGGTGGTGGACCTTCTTCCTGTCGTAGAGCAGGCCCATCTTTTCGAGGTCTTCAGCGATCTTCTCGCGCACCTCTTCCGCCTTAAGGCCGGCGTAGGGGCCGGCGTTTTCGTTCATCGTGCCGTCCTCATTGATGGCGATGATAACCGGGAGGTTGTAGCGCTTCTGCCAGACGACGTCCTGCTCGTCACCGTAGGTACAGTTGTAGACCGCACCGGTTCCGAATTCAGGGTCAACGTCCTCATCTGCTATAACCGGTACTTCCCTCTCGAATATCGGGAGCTTAACCTTCTTGCCGACAACGTCCTTGTAGCGCTCGTCCTCCGGGTGGACGAAGACGGCAACACAGGCGGGCATCAGCTCGGGCCTGGTCGTGGCTATCGGGACGTAGCCGCTTCCATCGGCGAGTGGGAGCTTGATGTAGTAGAGGTAACCATCCTCCTCAACGTAGCCAACCTCAGCTTTAGCGAGGCTCGTCCTGCAGCGCGGGCACCAGTAGACCGGGTGCTTGTCGCGGTAGAGCATGCCCTTCTCGTAGAACTCAAGGAGGGACTTCTGCACGGCAGCCCTGTACCAGTCGTCCATCGTGTGGTACTCCAGGTCCCAGTCTGCGGAGTAGCCTATCCTGATAAACTGGTTGCGCATCGCCTCGATGGCCTGCCAGGTCCACTCAATGCACTTCTGGAGGAACTTCTCTGGCTGGTCTTTGCTGATTCCGAACTCCTTCTCCACCTTAAGCTCGGTCGGCAAGCCGTGGTTGTCGAAGCCCTGCGGGAAGAGCACGTTGTAGCCGGTCATTCTCTTATAGCGCGCTATGATATCGATCCAGGTGTGGCTGAGCACGTGACCGAGGTGGAGCGTTCCGCTCGTGAACGGGGGCGGGGTGTCTATCGCGTAGCTCGGTCTCTTCTCGTCGAGCTCGTACTTGTAGATTTTCTCATCCAGCCAGAACTTCTGCCACTTCGGTTCAATCTCGTTCGGGTCGTAGGTCTTAGGAAGCATGGGCATCACCTTTTCGGTTTTTTGAAGATGGGTTACCCTCAGAAGGGCGGCTTAAAAATCTTAGCAACGCCGGTGGTGCCGGAGTAAAGGCTAACCAAGAAGCGCGGAACGCATGGGATTCAAAGGTTGAAATCAGCGTTACGGTGGACGATAGGCACCACCGGGGTATAGAAATGGGCAGGGGTTTAAAAATTTTAGGGTTAAAAAATGAAAGAACCCTCATTCTTGATCGAATTCCGAGAGCAACAGCAGTGGAAGGGCAGAGGCAAGGGCGAGGATTCCTGCCGTTTTGTACGCCACTTCCAGGCCGAAGGAAGAAGCCAGTGCTCCAACGAAGATGTTTGCGGCGGCCATGAAGCCACTCGCCATCGTGCTCATCGCGGAGTTAACGGTCGAACGGGCTTCGGATGGGATGAATCTGTTCCTGACAACGGCCATCACCGGAAATCTGGCTCCCAGCGTGATTTCAATGGCAAAAAGCAGCAGAATACTGGGTGCAAGGCCCTCCACAAGGCCGAGGAGGAGTATCTCAAGTCCCCACAGTGCCGTTAATGCGGCGAGTGCCCTTGGTGTGGGACTGATTTTCTTTGCAATCAGCGCTCCCCCGGAGGTGGACAGCACCATCAGTGCAAAGAGCAGACCCATGTACGTCTCTGGAAGTCCCCTGCCCGAAAGCAGTATCATCCAGAAAGTGAAAAACGCCCTGACGGAGAAGCTGAGGAGGAATGAAGCAGCCAGAAGGAAGTGAACTGCCCGGTTGTGCCTGAGCTCGTGCAGACCCTCCTTGAGCACCTCAACGTAGCTCTTTTTCAGTGTCCCGTAGTTGTCCGGCAGCAGGAGGTACGCCGTGAGGGCCGATGCGATCGAGAGCAGTCCCGCGGCTAACACGGGCAGATTCGGTGCGAGTGACGCCAGATAGCCCGCGGAAAGACCACCAGCAAATCGAACCGGCCCTGAGAGCGCCTTGACCCTGCTGAGGACGTCTTTGACCCTGTTGCCGTCGCCAAGGGAATCGTACAGCCAGGGTATCATCGTCCCGCTGACCAGCGCCGCCCCGAATCCGGTCATTGCCGAACCCAGGAGAACCATAGGAAGGCCGCTGGAGAGCGCTATCATCAGGAGTCCGGTGCCGAAGAGAGCACTCCCCGCTGCGCACGTTTTCACCCGGCCGTACCGATCCGCAAAACCACCCGTTGGAAAGTCCGTTAGGAGCTGGACGATCTCAGAAACGCCCTGAACCAGGCCAATCTCCGAAAAACTGAGGCCCACCGTTTTAAGCCACAGGCTCAGGTAAGGGCCCAGTACCGCCGAGCCCAGCGAACTCAGCAGTGCCGCCACTGTGTAGCGCCATTCCAGACCGCGCTTTCCTCCTTCCATGAACGATAGGCATCACCCCTGTACAGAAGTGGATGGGGGTTTAAAAATTTTGGGCTACTTCACCGCCACCAGCCAGTACCTCCTGTCGCTGGGCCTCAGCTCGTGGAGGTCTCCGTAGATTTTGACCTTCCTGAAGTGCTTCTCAGCTAAGAGTCTCATCTCCCTCGGGGTGTAGATGTTGAGCTCGTCGTCCACCATGAAGGCCCTAACGCTCCCGTCGGGCTTCACTATCTGCACGAGCCTCTTGAAGTGGAGTTTCTGGAAGGCCGGCTCGATTTCGCGCCAGTCGGTTATGATTAACCGCTCATCGCCCTTCCGCTCGTCCCATACTATCGGGCCGTCCCTTCCGCCGTAGTACCAGCACGGGAAGTCAGCGATGAAAATCCCGCCCGGCCTGAGAGCCCATTTTACAGAATTAAATAATTCCTGAATTGTAGAATCATCGAAATACATGATTGAAGAGAAAAACATCGTTATCGCGTCGAACTCTTCCTCAAAATCAATCTCAAGCGCGTTTCCCCGAATGAACTCGACGCTAAGCCCTTCCCTTTCGGCCTTTCTTCTCGCGACGGTCAGCATCTCTTCGTGGAGGTCGAGGCCTGTAACATGGTATCCCCTCCTCGCGAGTTCGAGCGTTGGAATTCCGGTTCCACAGGCAAGGTCTAGGATTCGCCGTACTTCCCTTTCCGCATCCTCTCTAAAGAGTCCCTCCACGAAGTCTATCTCCTGAGAAACCCGCTCGACCCTCCGTCTGTAAATCGCGTCGTAGTACTCGGCAAGGGCCGTGTAGAGTTCGTGCATGGTACCACCAGAAATATGGACATATTTTCAAACAAAAGATTTTCGGCGCTCAGAACTCAACGGGCCACATGTTGGTGTACAGCAGAAACCGCGTATCCCCGTCGGTGCTCTCCTTAACCTTTCTAAGCGGCACCCTCTTGGTGGAATCCTCCCCTTCTCCCACCCCCAGATTCTTGACGTAAAGGATCACCCTCTTTGGCGGTTCTTTGACTTCCGTTTCTATCCTTATCTCCCGTTCCATTATTTCACCGCCCCGGGTCAGCACGGTTACGACGAGGTCGTCCCCTCCCTCGATTTTCCATGAATAGCTCCTGCCCAGCGGCATTCTGGCTTTGATTACCAGCACGTTGCGTCCAACCTTCCCACGCCCGAAGATGCCCATGCTGAACGACACCCCAAGCGCGAGGAGGAGAAGCGGAGGGGCGAGGTAGTATAGCTCCCCGAAATCCACCTTTCTCCCGGTGAGGTAATCAATCGCCCACAGGAACACCAGGGCGGACGTTACCGTTGCCACGGCCATCACTAAGAGGGAGGGGTAAACGACGCCCGCAACGTCCCCCGCGGGAATTTCCCACTCACTCATAATCCTCTCCTTCTCAAGCAGCTCCCCGATGTAGTCGTCAACTATCGAGACAACGACGAGCACGGGGATGTAGAAGAACGCCCGTGAAGTTGGGAGTAGCACGTTTTCCCTCAGTGCATCCATCAGAGGTGGGTACAGGGTCGGGAACGCTGTTTCGACCAGGGGGGAGGCCCTCATTATCAGGTACAGCATGTTCGCGAAGTAAGCGAGGGAAATCAACCACCCGGGGGATTCACCGTTGAGAACTATAAACCCCACCAACGCGGCCACGCCGAGGCGGATCAGCGTTTCTGGAGCGGCGATCCCGAGTCCACCAAGAAACGCCGTCAGGGGGGCTATCGAGGTCAGCATGTCCGAAACTATGAGTACCATTGGTACCAAAACTGCCAGCCTCAGTGCCGTCAGGACGTGATCCGTTCTCATCTTATCAGCCTCACAGTTTTTGTGACGACGGAGGTCACGTCTTCCCTGGTCGGATCCCAGAGGATTGAGTAAACACCCGCCCTTAGAAGGTCATGCCGGAGGGCCCGCTTCTCCAGCAGTATCAGCGAGCTGACCTCCCTCTCCAGAAGCGAGTACGTGGACACATCGAACACGAGCATTGGAAGCCGTTTATCCCGGTATATCGGACGAAGCCTTCTTATGCCCTCCATGACCTCCGCCAGTCTTTCGGGGAGCAGGTTTGAGACGTAAATCACCAGGGGTGTGTAGCGGATAAGCACGTGCTTGAGGCCCTCCACGGCGCGAACGAAGTCCTCCTTTTCAACTTCAACCTCTTCAAGCTCCAGGAGCGTTTTAACCAGGATATACAGCTGCTTTGACCCGGTGGCGGGAAGGATGAGCTTTCCGTGGCCCACTACGTAGAGGCCAACGTTGTAGTTTCTCTTTGTGAAGTAGTACGCCAGGGAAGATACGAGCTGGATGCTGTATTCCAGGGGGTTTTCCACGGAGGAGCCGACTTTGGAGCCCGTTGCGTCTATGATGAAAAGCACCGTCTTTTTGCCCTCCTTCTCGAACTCGTTTACCAGAACCTCACCCTTCCTGGCGGACGCCTTCCAGTTTATGAAGCGGACGGGGTCGCCCGCGCGGTACTCCCTTATCTCCCTGAAGTCCGTGGAGGCCACGCCCCTGATGGAGACGCTCGTCACGGGGATGGGAATCTGGGACTTTGTAACAGGCGTTCTGGTCCTCTTCGGAAGGCTTACGCGCGGCAGCACCGATAGGTAGGTTTCTTCACCAAAAACACCCCACCTGCTCGGTTTGAGCCCAAAGACGTGGTAGCCCATCACCTCACTGCGGCCGATGCGGTACCTGCCCCTCTTCGCGGGTTTGATGATGTACTCGTACTCCACCACCAGTTCCCGGGGCCCCTTGAAAAACGCCCGGACGTTGCTCCCATCCACCAGCGCAAACTCCTCCGGGAGGGCGTCCCTTATCACCACGAAGCCGAGGCCGCGCCCGACCTTGAGGCGCACGCTGACCCTCAGTTCTTCCCCCACCCGAAGGTTCGTTTTGACGAGCTCCCGCTCAACCGATATTCCCTCCGGGGGATCGGCCAAAAGCCCCACCGCCAGCACCGTCATGGGAATTACCGCCAGGTACGCCAGTCCCGGCATGGAGAAGATTATTCCAGCTGCGATGAACCAGAGGGCGGTGGAGATGAAGGAGCGGGCCGCGGTCATCACTCCTCACGCTCGAACTCTTTGGGAACTGGGACCCTCTTAACCGCCGCCTCGACGATCTCCCGACCGCTCACCCCCTCAAAGGCGTACTCCGCTCCGAGGACGATTCTGTGGGCTAGCGCATCTATGACGTATCTCTTAACGTCATCGGGAACAACGAAATCCCTGCCGTTCATCATGGCGTTCGCCTTGGAAACCTTCAGCAGCGCCAGAGCGCCTCTGGGGCTCGGGCCCGCCTCGACCCTTTCGTCCTTCCT
This sequence comes from Thermococcus celericrescens, assembly GCF_001484195.1. Taxonomy (NCBI): domain Archaea; kingdom Methanobacteriati; phylum Methanobacteriota; class Thermococci; order Thermococcales; family Thermococcaceae; genus Thermococcus; species Thermococcus celericrescens. Next base: position 21,712 of record NZ_LLYW01000035.1, on the reverse strand, counting down.
GACCTCCCTGACGATTCCCGCGATGTATTTGAGAACCTCGTCGTGTATAAACACCTCGTGCTCAACGAACGCCTGCATCTCCAGGAACGTGCCCCTGTCCATGACCGGCTCCATGTCCGCCGTTGGGTCGTCTTTGCCCCACGATATCCTGGCCTTGAGGATTCCGACTTCGTCATCCAAGCTCTTCGGATATCCCACGCTCATTCTGAGGAGGAACCTGTCGAGCTGGGCCTCGGGGAGGGGGTAGGTTCCCTCGTACTCGATGGGGTTCTGGGTGGCTATCACGAAGAAGGGCCTCTCAAGCTTCAGGGTGTCGCCCTCTATCGTGACCTGGCGCTCCTCCATTGCCTCAAGCAGCGCGGACTGGGTCTTGGGGGGAGCGCGGTTGATCTCGTCCGCCAGAAGGACGTTCGTGAAAACCGGCCCCTTCAGAAGCTCAAACGTTCCGAGGTTTTGCCTCCAGACTTTGGTCCCTATGATGTCGCTCGGCAGCAGGTCGGGCGTGAACTGAACCCTGCGGTACTCCAGGCCGAGGGCGCGGCCGAAGGCCTTAGCGAGCAGGGTTTTCCCCAGACCCGGATGGTCCTCAAAGAGGACGTTTCCATTTACGAGAGCCGCCGCCAGCGTTTTCCTTACAACTTCCTCGTTGCCGATGTAAACCTTGGAAACCGCCGAAACGACTTCATCGCAGAGGGTTGCGTAGGACTCCGCGTTCATCTTTTACCCCCCCATATACTCTTCAATCTTTTCGATGGCAGATTTAACAAGCTGAAGGCGTCTTTGGAGGCGTTCTCTCTCCCTCTTCCTAACCAGCCAGCTCGGGGTGAACACCGAATAGCACTCCTCCTCGTACTCCACGATGGGCTCGGTGAGCTCTCTAACGGCTTCAATGTTTCCTAGGGCTTTTATGCCGTAGTAAGTCAGGAACGTCACGAGCGGGCCCTTCTTTTTACGGAGAACGAAGTCTTCCACCGCTCCCTTCACACGTTCGAACTCCTCGTCCCCGGTTATGGATATCTCCATACTGTGCTTTTTCCACTCTCCCACCAGATAGTTCTCAAGGTTCGCCGCCGAGAGGTGGTTCTGCACGGCCATCGCCGCCAGCAGGGTTGCGAAGCCTATCGTCCCCCACTCCAGGTAAAACACGTACCGTGGATAGTTCTCAAGCATGTAGGGCCTGAGCCCGGCGTACAGCCCCAGGAGTACAAAGAGCAGTATTATTCCGGCGGCGTTTCTCTCCACGAAACGGCTTCCTATCAGGCCGGAGCGTTCGGCGGCAACGAGCGCGTACACGACCACCGATGCCGCCGCGGCGTAGAGGAACGCGGGGGCTATAATGTATCCCCTGACCAGCTGGCCGCTGAAGAGGTAGAGGGCGTAGAAGACGAGGGCCACCCCAAGACCCCTAGTTAGAAGCCCTGGAACCTCCGGGAGCTCCGGCGCGACGCTGGCCGCGGTAATCCCTGCGGCGAGAAGGGTGAGGGGAAGCTGGAATTCCAAGCTGGTGTACGGTTCGGAGGGCAGGAGATAGAACGCGAGTGCAAAGCCTGCCCCCTTAACGAGTTTGGAGGCAACTTCCCCGTAATTGGGGAGCAAGAGCAAGAGCCGGGAGAGGAGGAAAAACAGCAGGAGCACCTCGATGCTTGCCACGAAATCCCCCAGGTATCCGCTCAGGAGGGGGTATCCCGAAAGGGCATAGACGAGCACCATGAGGACGGGATAGAGAATCAGAGAGGTATCAATCTTCCTCATAGCAGTCACCTCCCACCAGTCGGGACAGGGACCGATAGAACTCCATGAACTCCCGCCTTCCAACGGGATAGAGGCTGTACCTGGCGACCTCGAAAAGGTACGTGACGGTCTTCAGGTCCCTCCAGTCGTATTCACCCCGCAACCTGTGGGCAAGTTCCTCCGGGGCGAGGTCCTTACCCCCCAGCCCCTTTCTCCTGGCGAGTTCGAGGAAGCATCTGTCGTAGAGCCTCATTATCTCCTCCCTGTAGTCCACAACCCACACTCTGGCCCATCCCCTAACTTTCTCCCCCTTTGCGAGAAGTTCGTGAACCCCCCTGGGCAGCACCAGTTCAAATCTATTCCCCGTTCCGGCTGGCTTACCGTCGACGAAGAGCTCAACGGGAACGTCGCTCGTGACGGTGATTTTCTCGCCCTCGCCGTAAACCGGCGGCCTTCTGTCGGGATGAAGGATTGGCGCGTAGCGCCTTTTCTCCAGCCCCCTGAGGGCGGAGGTAATCCCAATCTTAAGCGCCGCGATATCCTCCCTCCTCCGGTAGACGAGCACCCCTGCGGGCAGTATGATGAGTCCCGCGAGGATAAGGGCGTAAGGCGGCCGCCTGGCCACGGAAACCTCGAACTCCGCGGTGGAGGGAAGGTAAAACTCGTCCCCTTCAAAGACCGCACTGGCCCCCTGCCTCCCGCTTTCACTCGGCCGAACCGTGAAAAGGGCCGTGCCGTTCATGTCTGTCCTGGCGCTGTGGTTGCCGAAGAGGTTGAGGATGAGGACCCTTCCCGGGACCGGATTGCCGAACGCATCCACGAGCCTGACCGCGATCGTGGCGTTCTCCCCCTCCCGCATCTCGCCGAATTCCACGGTTATGTTGGTGGGAGAGGCCAGGGTCACAGGGATGCTCTCCAGAAGAACGTCTTCGTAGGTAAAGAAAACGTTGTAAATCCCCGGGGAAACGTTTACGGGAACGGTGAAGTTAAAGCGCCCCTCCTCTAGGACGCTGGTGAAGCGGCCCATGGGGGTCGAAAGGGACACGCTACCGGAGTGGACGCCCAGAATCGAGCCGTTGATCGTGATGTTCCGGCCTATTATCCACCTATCCGGAACGGTTACATTGAGCTCGACCGCGGTGATGTTTACCGCCGCCTCCGCACCCAGATAGTACATGCCTCCCCCGTACGATATCAGAACGTGGTGTTTCCCGGGCATTTCCAGAAGCAGGGGAGCCGTGAAGACGCCGGCGGAATCGGTGGTAACGTTGATGTGAGAGCTTCCATCCAGACTGACCTCAATCGTGGCGTTGGGAACGCCGTTTCCAGCGGAGTCAACGAGCTTTCCCCCGAGTTCGAACTTCCCGGTCTTCGTCACCACCCTCCCCTCGATCCGAATGGCTGTCCTGTCCCTGACGATTACCTCAGGGTCGCTGTTGGACGGGAGGTAGTAATCGTTTCCCTCGAAGTGAGCCACGATCTGATAGTTCCCCAAGGGGAGGTCTGGAGGAACGGAGCACTCAACGCTGAAGCGTCCGTTTACAGAGGTGCCCCTGCCGACCACCACACCAGGGGATTCCTTGCTCTCGTTGAGGGTCACGTACACAGGGCCGTCAACGGGCCCTCCGTTCTCGTCGGTTACGGTTCCGTTCACCCAGAAAGGCTGGTTCTTTAGTATCTCAGCAGGGTAATCCGTTATCCTCGTCCGGGTGCGCCCGAGAACGCGCAGGGGAACCTGAAGGACGACCGCTGTGTCGTCGGAGGTTCCGGTTATTTTGATGGTGTAGTCCCCGGGCCTTGAGGGCGCCGTTAAGAGGAGGTCGGATTCAAAGTCGGGGATTCCCGACTCCTTCAGGAGCCTGTACCTGCCGGGGTACTCCACGTCCAGGTTAACCCTCCCTGAGTACCCCTCTCCCGTGACGTAGATCCTTACCCCTCCTAGCTCCCCCGTTGCGAGGGTGAGGTTTTCGGGTTTTGCCTTCAGCGAGAACTTCCCTCCCCTAACTATGACGGTGAACGTCTCGGATTTCGTCCCGCTCACGGTACCGCAGTATGAGAGAGCGACTTTGACCGTTGGATGATACGTGCCCGGCTCCGGAATTCCCCTCATGCGGAAGGGTTTCGTGATGTTTGGTGCAATCGTGGAGCTGACCGAATACAATCCACCCATGCTGATTTTAACGCTGAGTTCCGGTTCGCAGCCGTTTACCTCTCTGAGGCCGTGGGGAATCACTGTAACGTAAACCTGAAAAGACTTGTTGACCTCGGTGACAACGGGATTCGGTTCGATCAAGATGTCGAAATCCGGGCCGGTGAGGCTCTGGTTCTTCGGTTTCTGCGATTCGCTCACCCCAACGGTCCCGTTGCCCTGTCCCCCAGCGGGGGCCGTGGCATCAAACGTAACCCACCCGATGCCCTCAAAGGGCACCTCCGCCCACGCGTGGGCCTGTATCGGGTGCACGGCCTGCTCGGCGGGAGTTTCCTTTATCAGATATCCAGTAACCAGCCTCGCGGGGATTCCGTTCAGTCTGGCCAGAACCACAAAGGCCGTGTTGAAGTCGATGCAAACCCCCCTTCTGGAGTGGAACAGGAACCATTCGAGGGGGTCGATACCTTCGGGGGCGGGGGGTGCATTCATGTCAAACTCGTAGTGTGTGCGAAGATAGCCCTCTATCGCCCTCGCCTTCGGATAGTCCCCTTCAATCCCCGCGGTTATGTTGCGGGCGAGCTCCAGGACCCTCCCACTCACGTTCGGAGTCTGGAGGTACCGGGTAGAAAGAGGGGTCTTCGCTCCCTCCAGGGCAGTATCCGGGAATATATAGTGTACGGTTTTGAAGGAGTAGTTCCAGACGATTCCGGAGGTCCCGAACAGGTGGCTCTCATCGTAGTATCTCAGATCACCCGGCGCGCTCACCTCTTCGGTATAAAGGGCTGTCAGGAGGTTGCCCCCGATTATCGGGGACGCCAGAACCACCGTGACCTCGTCAGACACGGTCGCATGTTCCACCGTGGGGAGCGGCAGCACGCCCCGGTTTTCAGTCACGGGGGTCTCGTTCAGGTGGTACCACGTTCCGTTCAGGTACGTGGCATAGACGCCACCCCTGAGGTACGCGGTGTGGGCTGCCCCGCTCACGGTCATGACGATTCTCTCGGTGTCCTCCCTGCGGAAGCCGTTCCTGCGGAGGTCTATGGACTCGGGCTCTGTGAGGATACCCGTGCCGCTTGAGTTGCTTCCAGGGGGCTGGGACGGGTAGCTCATGTTGCTGTACTCCTGACTGAGATTGAAAGAGACGTTTCTTAGGGATGCCTCACGGGAACTGCTGTTTAGCCAGGGGTAGAACCGGGAGAGGTCTGAAGTGGCGTTTCTTATCTCCGAGTTCTCCTCTGACTGCTCGGGACTTTTAACCCCCAAAAGGTTTTCAATGCTGGCGATTCTTGAACCATTGCCTGCAGAGGCCCCTTCGGGGGTGCCGTAGAGCCTTGTAGGTATCTGGTTTATCGATGCTATCAGGAGCAGGGTGATCAACATGGCTAACAGTGCGGAAACATACCCCCTCAAGGGAAACACCGCTCGATCTTTACTAAACGCTGTTGGTATCCGGGTTATTTAACTATTGCTGTCGTGTTTCCACAACACGTATTGTTAAAGGCCGTTTAAAACACACCTGAACTCCGCAATTAGAATATCATTCTCCTCCGGCTTCCTAACCGAAAAGCGGACGTATTCCGGCAGACCGAAGCTCGTGCAGTCCCTCACGAGGATTCCGTGCTCTCTCATTGCTTTAACGAACTTCCCTGCATCCTCTACGCGCTTTATGAAGAAGTTGGCGTCGCTCTTGACGCCCAAAGCCCTCTCAAGCCTCCCCTTCTCGCGCCAGATGAGAGGCATCGTCTTTTTGAAGTGCTCAAAGCGATCTTCGATTACGAACTCAAGAAATGCCAATCCCGTTGAGCCTATGCTCCAGGGCATTCTGACGCTTCTGAAGGCCTCTTCAAAGCCGAGGACGTAGCCAACTCTTATCCCCGGCAGGCCGTAGCTCTTCGTGAAGGTTCTGAGCTTTACGATGTTCTCCCCTTCGGGGCTTTCTGGGTTCTTAACGAAGTCTATGAAGGCCTCATCGAGGACGAGAAGCGCTCCCTTATCCTCCACGACGTCGAGGAGGGGCTTAAGCTCCTTAACGCGGTAGAACCTGCCGTCGGGGTTGTTAGGGTTGCAGAAGAAGACTACGGAGTTCCTCTCGACGCGTTCGGCCAGCTTTTCCGGCTCGTTCGGGCCTTTGGCAACCTCAGCCCCAAAGATTCTGGCAGCTCTTTCATACTCGCCGTAGGTGTGGCGAGGGACCAGGACTTTTCTTCCCCTCAGCGCGAGGATTCCGAGGAGATAGAGGGCCTCCGTGATGCCTGCCGTCACTGTGAGATGTTCCCCCACCAGCTCGGCGAGTTCCTCCTCAAGCCTCTCGTAGTAGGGGTAGCGGTTGCTAAGCTCTTTCGCGCGTTCAAACATTTCGTCAAGCCATTCCGGAGGATACGGGTTGAGCGATGCCGAAAAGTCGATTAAACCATCTTTCCTCGCTCCACCATGGTAGGTTGAAAACTTCACGGGCTCAAGCATGGGAACACCTCCTTTGCGAGGAGTAGAGCAACGATAATCACCCATTCGGCAACGACCAGCCAGTAAACTTTCAAAGCGCGCATTATGTCTTCATTAGTTGGCTCTCTGCCCGGAAAGCGGTAAACGCCGGGCTTCTCCAGCCAGACTCCAATGACCGCGCTCATCGCAGCGATCGGCTTGTCGGAGTTGAGCTTGAAGCGGGCGAGGCGGTAGTGCTGGAGAACCTTCCTCCCTCCGAGCGGGAGATAGAGGAGAACCGTCAAGCGAGCCGGAATGAAGTTGAGTATGTCATCTAACCTGGCGGAAAACTTGCCGAAGAACTCGTAGCGTTCGTTCCGATAACCGAGCATCGCATCGAGCGTGTTCACCGCGCGGTAGACCAGCGCACCCGGAAGGCCGAAGAGGAGAAAGTAGAAGAGCGGAGCTATGACAGAGTCGTTGAGGTTCTCGGCGAGGCTCTCTATCGAGGCCGAGTTGAGGTGTCCTTCATCGAGGTTCTCAGTGTTTCTGCTGACTATCATTGAGACCGCTTTTCTCTTCTCCTCGATGTCTTCAGTTACCGTTCTTGCCACGTGTTCGTGGAGGCTCCTAATCGCGAAGGAGCTTTTGAGGAGGTAAACCGCTAAAGCGTAGTTCAGCGGCAATGGGAGGCAAAACGGGAGGAATGAGAGAGCCAATGCAAAGATTATGACGATTATGGCCACCAAAGCCCCTGCAAGAAAATCCGGGGAATGACCCCTTCGCTTCCATCCGCTATCAAGAAATCCGGCCAGCTTTCCGAACCACACGACGGGGTGGACTAACGCCGGCGACTCTCCGAGGAGCAGGTCCCAGAGCAGGGCGAGGAGAAAGACCATCAGAACGTCCATTCCCCAAAGGCCTCCTTTATGGTCGAGTACTCTTCCAGTATTTCCTCGTTTGGTTCCCTTAGGCCTCTGCGCACATACCAGGTCGGGTGCCTGAGGTGGGTGAACTCAAAGCCGAGCCGTTTTAGAGCCTTCTCAGCCGTCCTGCCGATGGCGAAGATGGCTTTTGGCTTTACCACCTCAAGCTCCCTCTCGAGTAGCTCAAGCTCGCCCTCACCGAAGCCCCTCAGCCTGTTCTTAGGCGGGTTGCACTTCACGACGTTGGTTATGTAGACGAAGTCTGGATTGAGGCCCAGGGTGAAGAGAGTCTTTCGGAGGAGCATGCCTGAGGCGTCGCGATAGAAGCATATTCCCGTCTTTCCGCAACCCTGCCTCCCTGGGGCCTCGCCAACGAGGACAATTCCTGAGCCAGCCCAGCCGTTGGCGAAGGGCAGTCCTTTAAACTCGCCGACCTGGAGCTGATAGCGGTGGTACTCCTCGCGGCAGAACCTCAGGGGATCTTTGAGAAGCTCGCGGTAGAGGCCCTCAAGCTCCTTAGCGATTTTTTCATCTTTTTCGTCCATAATAAGAAAACGCTGTTTCGGATTGTAAATCGTCCGGGCATATACCCCATACGTTCCCTCATCGAGACTGACAAGGTCTCTCCAGTCCCGGATAAAGAGGGGTGCGACCTTGAAGTTCCGGGGGTTTATGTAAACACCACCAACTTTTCTGAGCTCTTTAAACCTCAGCAGCATAAAGGATAAAACATCCAACTGCTTTATAATTCTGGTGGTCGCATGGACATTGAAAACCTTCTTGGCCGGCTTGAATCAAAAGGTGTAACCCTCGGCTCCATGCTTGAAACTGCCATGGAACTCTACATAGGGGAGGAGCGGGGGAAAGTCGAACGAAAACTCAGGGAGCTGATGCTTCACTACCTTGGGGACATCAACGTTCAGGCTTTGCTCACGGCCGCTTTACTTCTGGAAGAGAACTTTGAAATTGAAGGCGACCCGGTCAACCTCGTCGCCGATGAGCTGATTGGAATAAGCATCGCCGAATACATCGGCGGCAAGATGGCGCTCTTCAACTTCTTCTACTACGACACGAGAAAGCCCGGAATCCTCGCGGAGCTACCTCCATTCTTAGACGACGCAATCGGAGGATTTATAGCGGGCTGTATGACAAGACTCTTTGAGGGTGATTATGGTGGCCAGAGAGATTGAGGCCCGGAAGTGTCCCCTCTGCGGTGGAACCATGGTAAAAAGCAAAACTAGAAGGGCAGGTTACGCCCGCTTCTTCTGGGCGCCCCCCTGGAAGAGCAGGTTAACTGGGATACTAAAGCCCGTTATTGAAGCGACACCCTGGCTCTGCCTTGACTGCGGAGCGGTGATAGCGTTCGTTGATGAAAACGAGCTGTCCGCTCTGAGGCAGGAGTTCGAGGAAAATCGTGAGGTGAGCCTGTGAGAAACCTCCTTCCCTTTTTCACTCGACTGCCGGTTAGGGGAGACTTCGAGAAGGCCCGAGGAGAGCTCTGGGCGCTCCCGCTGGTTGCCTTCCTCAGTTCGGCCCTTCCAACTGCAGTCCTCTACCTCAATCCTCCGCTTGGGAACGTTTTAGCGGTTCTTGCGCTCTACTTCACGATAGGCCTCCTCCACCTCGACGGCTTGGCGGACTGGGCGGACGGGATAATGGTCAAGGGCGATAGGGAGAGGAAGGTAAAGGCGATGAAAGATTTAAACACGGGCATAGCGGGAGTTTTCGCTGTCGTGATGGTTCTCCTCCTGCAGGTTTACTCGCTCCCACTCGTTCCGGTCTACGCGCTCTTTTTGGCGGAGCTGAACTCCAAGTTCGCCATGCTCCTCGCTCTGGCGACAAAAAAGGCCCTCGGCCGGGGTCTTGGAAGGTTCTTCATGGAGGGAATGAGCGGGAGACAACTCATTCTTGGAACTGCCCTCTACGTTATCTCGCTCCTCCCAGTGGTTTTCCTTGAGCCACGCTCCATCTCATTCCTTCTAGGCCTGCTGGCAGGGCTTTACACCATTCACGTTTCCCTGCGGAACTTCGGCGGGCTTAACGGCGACTGCATCGGGGCGGTGGCGGAGATAACCCGGGCTGGGGCGCTTCTAGGAATGGCGCTGGTTTGGCAGGGGCTCTAAGAGGACGTCTCTTAACTGTCTTAACGGTTGTTCGGAGGTAGGAACATGATAGTCATCATGGCCGGCGGGCGGTCGAGCAGAATGGGCAGGGAAAAGCCCGTTCTGAGGGTCGCCGGGGTGCCGATGCTCCTGAGGGTTTACGGGGAGGCCGAAAAGGTGGACGAGATTATCGTCGCCCTCTCAAGGAACACCCCAAGGACAAGGGAGCTGTGCCTCCGCGAGGGAGTTCCATTCATGGAGACGCCCGGAAAGGGCTACGTTGAGGATATAATATATCTCCTCCGCGAGTTTGGGCCGTTCGTGGGCGTTTCCGCGGATTTACCCTTCGTCAGGGCCGGAGATTTTCAGGCCATAGAACGGGCCTTTGACTGGAAAACGAGCCTGACGGGCGTTCTTCCCTTGAGGCTGGTTCCGAGGGATCTCAAGCCTGTAACTTACGGGGGCTACGCGATAGTCGGCCTCAACGCCGTTGGAACCGAAGGCGAGGAGTTCTTCGAGCTGAGCAACCCGCTCTTAGCTTTGAACGTGAACACACCGGAAGAGTTAAATCTCGCCGAGAGGATAGCGAGGCTGGTGGGGAAATGAAAGGGAATGAGATTAAAGGGGCCGTCGCATTTGTCCTCTTCCTGCTCCTTGCAGTCCTGTCCCTCTTCGGTTTTCTGCTCTTCGCGGTGGTTCTGATAGCGGTGGGCCTGCTCGTCTTCCTCGGCTTCTACATCTACATCCACCTGAAGCTCTGGTGGACTAAGAGACATCCGCCGAAGGAGCTTGAAAGCCCAGAAGATTATTTTTAAAGTCCCAGCTCCGCTAGAATCCTCCCCACGTCGAGGTTCTCCTCAACGAGCCTTGCGAACCTCTCGATTTCCTCCTCTATGATCCAGCCGGCAACTGAGACCGGCTCAAGGCCTTTCTCCCCCCTCAGGAGGTTCAAAAAGCGCTCGGTGAAGGCGAAGTTGTGGAATATTCCGTGCAGGTACGTTCCAAAGGCACTCTTCCCGATTGCACCCTCAGGCTCGAATGTTCTGGCCCCGTTCACCGACGTTATGACCGAGAAGGGCCTCTCCGAGGTGCTCCTGCCGAAGCGTATCTCGTAGCCCTCGACTGCCATGCCCTCAGCTGGACCCCAGAGAACCTCGGCCTTAAGGTGATTTTTTCTTCTTGACCCAAACCTCGCCCTTTAGGGCGGGGACAAACAACCAACCTTAAGCAATTAACCAAGAAAGCAATATCCTTTTAAAGCTTTAAAATCACACCATACCTTGAAATGAAGCGAACAGTAACAGTTAAACTCCAACCAAGCAAGGAACAAGAAGAAATTCTTTTCGAGTTAGCCCACGCTTCAGCAGTAATCTGGAACAAACTCAATTACCAAAGACTAAAACAGTTCAAAGAATTTGGCAATATAAACTTCTTGGGAACACAACAAGAAGCCTATTACCAGTTTAAGGGCTGGATTGGAGGCTCAACAGTTCAAACCTTAGCGAGAAAGAACGCTGAAAGCTGGCGTTCATTCTTCCGCCTAAACAAGAAAAAAGAGTGGAGGACTCCCAGAATGGTTCAAACCAAAACCGCCCGGTTTTGTTAAGGAAAATAACGGGAAGAAAATCTTCATAATCCCAATCAGAAACGACCAGTATCGGATTTATAATAACGTTATCGAGATCAGACGCCTCGGAAAGTTTGGGAGATTAAAACTTCAATTTAAGGGCAGAATACACTTCAAAGGCAAGCAAGGACGCTTAGAAATCGTTTACGATGACGTTAAACAAAAGTGGTATGCTCACATCTCATACAAAGCGGAAGAAAAGCTAATCAATAACCAATGGGTAAGCGTCCCAAGAATGCCCAAAGGGAACCTTTCCGCCGGCATTGACTTGGGAGTGAACAATCTAATGGCCATCTATGTTGAGAACGGCGAAAGCTTTCTTGTGAATGGAAGACCTTTAAAAGCCATTGACTTCTACTTTAGGAAGGTTGTTGCTGACTATCAGTCTAAACTCAACAAGAGTGGAGCAAAGAACAGTAGAAAACTCAAAAGACTGCACGTGAAGGCCAAACTCCAAGCAAGGCATTACATTAATACAGCAGTTAGACAAACGGTTCGAAGACTTTATGATTTGGGAGTTTCGAGGATTGTCATTGGTTATCCGAAAGGCATATCTCGGAACTCGGAGAAATGTAGGAGGCAGAATTTCATTCTCTCCCACGTTTGGAGGTTCAATTATGTTATCAAACGTCTAAAAGAGGTCGCTGAGGAGTATGGTATCGGGGTTGAAGTCGTGAATGAGGCTTTTACTTCTCAATCCTGCCCTCTCTGTGGCCAACGCCATAAGAATGCCCGCTTTGTTAGAGGTTTGTTTAAGTGCCATAGGGAGGGTGTTGTTATGAACGCTGACCTCGTGGGGGCTTTCAACATTTTGAAGAAGGTTATGGGAACGATAACCCCGAACTTGGGCGGTTTGTATGCTCAAGGGAGGGGTAATTGGCCGAAGGCCCGGCCAGAGGGGTTGAAGACCCGCTTTTTAGTGGGTTTGAATGAGACCCCTCAAACCTCCCCGAGCCTGGCGAGGGGTTAAGCCGAACCCTCGCCCTTCACGACGGGAAGGAGGTCAGTTATCTCCGCGGAACTTGTTGAAGACGAAGCCGATTATCCTCTCCCTCTCCTTCGACCTCAAAAGCTCCATCGTGCCGACTATGCTTGCGAAGCTTCCACCCCGGTCTATGTCCGTCACGAGAATTCCCTTCGCGTTCGCGCGGAGCATTACGCGCGTGTTGGCTATGTCGTAGTCCTTGAGGTTAATCTCAACGGGACTGCCAGCCCCCTCGATGATTACAAGGTCGTGTTCCTCCTTGAGCTCGTCGAGAACGGCCATCGCATTCCTGAAGAGCTCCTCTTTCCTTGAGATCATGTAATCCCTCGCTGAGACGCTCCCTACTGGCTTCCCCATGAAGACGACCTGGCTCCGCATTCTTCCTTCGGGCTTGAGCAGAATGGGATTAAACTTCACGCTCGGCTTCTTCCTGCAGGCTATCGCCTGCAGATACTGTGCCCTGCTGATTTCACCGCCCTCGATGCTCGGAGCCGAGTTGAGGCTCATGTTCTGGCTCTTGAAGGGGACGACGTCGTAGCCGAGGTTCGAGAAAATCCGGCATAGTGCAGTAACGAGGAGCGATTTTCCCGCCCCGGAGGAAGTTCCAAGGACCATTAGGGCCTTTCCCATCCTCCCACCGGTTGGAGTTGGCCGAAGGACATATAAACCTACTGGATAAAAACTCCAGCGGTGGTGTCATGAAGAGCCTCATGCTTGTAGTTCTTGGAAACACAGAGATAAGCACCGTTCCGGGAATAAGCGTTGCAGGAGCGACGCCCGAGCTGACAAAGCTCACCCCGCCGGCAGATGCGGAGTACCTCTTCTACGAGATGCCGAGGATTATTGACGTGATACCCGTTACCCCCGAGGGGCACCCAACGCCGGCAATCATAACCAAGGCAGCCAGGGAACTTGCCGGCTTTCCCCTGATGATAGTCCGCGCCGGCACGTATCTGGCGCCGCTCGTTCCCCACGTGCACATCAGCGGACACGTTGGCAGGGATTTCAGGAAGGAACCCGCCCTCCCGGAGTTCGGGGAAATCGTTCGCCTCGCCAAGCTCTTCGGTGAGGAGCTCAACAAAACCGGCTTTGAAGAGCTTGTTATCGGCGAATCCACACCCGGCGGAACTACTACAGCCCAGGCGGTCTTACGGGCCCTTGGCTATGACGCGCGAACCTCCTCCGCCTCCCCCAATAATCCAACCGACCTCAAGGAGAGGATCATCACGGAGGGCTTTCGGCGGGCCGGGATTGAGGCCGGAGACCTAGCGGAGAGACCTCTTGAAGCCCTCAGACAGTTCGGCGACCCCATGATTGCCGCGGTGGTTGGAATTTCCATGGGATTCAGAAAGAATGTCGTTTTAGCGGGAGGAACCCAGATGCTGGCGGTCTCTGCGGTACTCAAGGGGCTCGGTGAGAACATGGACAGGTTCATGATAGCAACCACGAAGTGGGTAGTTCAGGACAGGAGTGCAACGTTCCTTGAAACTGCGAAGGAGATAGGGGTAATAACCTACGCCGCCGATCTAGACTTCTCGAAGAGCGAGTTCAGGGGGCTGAGGGACTACGAGAGGGGCTACGTGAAGGAAGGGGTTGGGGCTGGTGGGGCCACGTGGCTGGCCGTGAAAGCTGGGTTCTCTCCAGAAGACGTCAGTGGAAAAGTGGAGGAGCTTTACAGAAGACTCATGGAGATGAGGGGGTGAAGGTTCACTTTTTCCTTGTTCTCTCCCACTTTTCAATGCTCTCCTCAAGTGCCTTCCTGACGGCTTTTCCGATGCTTATTCCAAGCTCAGTTGCGGTTCCGGCCCACTCCGTTTCTCCTTCAAAGGCAAAAACGCCGATTCCATCGCTCGTCGTCCCGGTGGCGTTGTAGCCAAGCCTCAGCAGTGTGTAGGTTTTCGCCTCGGTTGCCGTCATTATCGCGTTGGCCATCGCTCCGACGGTCAGGCCGTTCTCGATGACGAGGGCGATGTTTATCGTCCCCGGTGTCCAGGGAGGTGGCACATCACCGGCCACGGCGGGGTTCGTTATCCCAGCCGTGACGTAGGCCGTAACACTCCCGCTCATTGCAACCGAGAGAACCTCACCCACCTCCGCGGCAGTCATGAAGCCCACGAAGTTTTTGAGCCTGTGTTCCCTCTCAAAGTCCGCACAGTCCTTCCGGTAGTTCCCGGCGTAGTTCTTGGAGACCATCATGAAAAAGAAGCCGTTTGCTTTCGTCAGGCCACCTCTGTGGGGTGCGTTGCTCAGAGCGAGCAGCGGCTCGTTGAAGCGCTTGATGAAGTGATCGAACCTCATGAACGACCGTCCGCTCCGGGGGATATAACGCTTGCGCCGTTAAACGCTTCCGTTTGCTGAAAGGTTATTAAGTTCGGGAACAAGCTTAATCGGGTGGTAATATGGGAGCGGAGGAACACAAGAGAAAGGCTCCAAAGAAATTTAAGTTCGCGGTCATAACGGTTAGCGACACCGCGAGCAGGGGCGAGAAGGAGGATAAGAGCGGGAAGTTTCTCATCGAGGAGTTGGAGAAGGCCGGACATGAGAAGGTTTACTACGCGGTCGTTCCCGACGAGAAGATGGAAATAATCGGTGCCGTTGTCGAGGCCTTCCGGGCGGGAGCAGAGGTTCTGGTAACCTCGGGTGGAACGGGGATAGCCAGCAGGGACGTGACGATAGAGAGCATCAGGCCTCTCCTCGACAAAGAACTGACAGGCTTCGGCGAGGTTTTCAGGCTTCTCAGCTATGAGGAGATAGGCACCGCCGCGGTCATGACGAGGGCAACCGCCGGGATAATCAGGAGCTCCGGCAGAACTATGGCCGTCTTCTGCCTGCCAGGCAGTCTAGGCGCGGCAAGGACTGGAATCAGAATTATCCTCAAAGAGGCCGGCCACGTACTCAAACACGGGAGGGAGTGACGTGAGAGAGTTCAAACGGCTGACTCCGTATAAAGAGGCCCTTGAAATGGTGCTGGAAGACGTTAGCGAGCTTGAGGACGTCGAGGAGGTTCCCGTCTCCGAGGCCCTTGGACGGGTTCTGGCCGAGGACGTCGTTTCCCCCATAGACAGCCCGCCCTTCGACCGTTCGGCCGTCGACGGCTATGCCCTCCGGGCGGAGGACACATTCCCGGCGAGGGAGTACAGTCCGGTTGAACTCAGGGTCGTGGACGAGATAGTCGCCGGGGAGGAGAGCGGAGCGAGGGTTGAACCCGGCACGGCGGTGAAGCTAATGACGGGCTCGAAGATGCCGGAGGGAGCGAATGCCGTCATCATGCAGGAGATGGTCGAGCGCGAGGGAGAGGTCATAAGGGTTCTCCGGCCGGTTGCCCCGGGCCAGAACGTGGCCTTCGCGGGAGAGGACGTGAAGAAGGGGCAGGCTGTCCTTCAAAAGGGGCAGGTTTTAAGGCCTCAAGACCTTGCGCTCCTCAAGAGCATCGGCTTCAGGAGCGTGAAGGTCAAGAGGAAGCCCCGCGTCGGGATAATAATCACGGGCGACGAGCTCATCGAGGAATTCGATGAAGGCGCGCTGAAGGCCGGGAAGATTATGGAGAGCAACTCGATTATGCTCATGGGACTGGTGCGACAGTACTTCGGCGAGCCGGTTTTCTATGGCGTCGTTCCAGACGATGAAGGTGCCATCAGGTCTGCAATAGAGAGGGCAAGGGGAGAGTGCGACCTCGTCCTCGTCACGGGCGGCTCCGCCTTCGGCGATAAGGATTTCGCCCACCGCTTCGTCAAACTGCTCTTCCACGGTACGACGATAAAGCCCGGAAGGCCGGTAGGCTACGGTGAGAGGGTCTTCATAATGAGCGGCTATCCGGTAGCTGTCTTCGCCCAGTTCCACCTCTACGTCAAGCACGCCCTTGCGAAGCTGGTAGGGGCTAGGGACTACGAGGTCCAGGTTCGGGCAAGGCTCACCGAGCGCGTTTCGAGCCAGCTCGGAAGGCACGAGTTCGTGAAGGTCTGGTACGAGAACGGAGAAGCCAGGCCGATCAAGAAGAAGGGCAGCGGAATAATAAGCTCGCTGGTGGAGAGCAACGGGTACATAGAAATCCCAGAGGACAGCGAGGGGTACCTCGAGGGAGAGACCGTCGAGGTTGTGCTGTACTAGAGGCCCATCACTCCCCAATCAGCTCCTTTTTATCCGGCTTTTTTTATTATGGGCTTAACCTCATCTGGGAGGACGTTTGGATCAACGAGATTCTCCACTATCTCAAGGGCATCACTGCGCTCCCTTTTCCTTTCCGCAATAACATCACTGAGAAAATTCGATTTTCCCCACGGGAGAACGTCCCTGATTTTTTCTTCCTCGTCGTCCCTGGGGTTCTTCCTACCTGCCACACATATCCCCGGATAAAACTATCACAAGAGGCTAATAAATCTTACTCCACGGAATGTTACTATGCTATGGCCCGCCCGTAACTCCCGCCCTCATCGATGCCAGACGGCGGGCTCAGGCGGGCTAACCCAGGCGGGCCGTCTGTGCCCGGTCTGGGTTTCCCGCGGCCATTGTGCTCCGTAACGCGGAAGGCCCTCCCGCGGGGACCTCGCTGTAAGACCGGGCTGTAGCCCCCGCATCGCACTCTGGTTCATTCGTCCCCAGAGTCCTCGCGCGGGGGCATTAACACGTTGAAAAAGAGGGTATATAAAGCTGCCTCACTCCATAAGCCGTACTAGCTGGGAGCACCTTTGGGGGTCGAAGCTGGTCTTCTCAACGACCAGTATCAGGGTGCCATTGTTGATGACGACAATGTCCCGCAGTTTCGAGAGAAATTTCATAAGGCTCTCCCAGGAGTTGTAAACCGCGAGGTATTCCGGGCAGTCAATAACAACAACGCCCCTGCCGCCGGAGGCGGAGACTTTCTCCATATAGCGGTAGGAGATTTCCACCATCTTAGCCAAATCAGTTGGATAAAGCGTTTTGGCAGCCCTTTCAAAGGGAACCGTTGTCACGAAATAGTATGTCCACGTCTCCGGAATGTCGGAGACATTGCGTATGAATGCAAGGACTGGGGAGTTCGCAAGGACGGATTTGAGCTGAATGTAGCTCTTCTGATCCACCACCATCACTCCAGGGCTCATGTCTATCTCCGATGGAACGCTTTTTGAAATGTTCTCAAAAGTGTCCATGTGCACTAGACGAAGCATGGCCCATGCCATCTCAACTATGAGAACCGTTGAGAGTGTGAACCCCCCTGGCATGTACCAAGTATGGGCGCCTAAAATTGCGGCGGGAATCAGGTGAAGTCCAAAGAAGATAATGCCTATGGAAAGGTACTTCACGGCACTATGATAAATCTCCCTCACGTCCCACAGCAGAGTCCCCGCCCCAACGACGAAAACCCCGCTTATACCAAATGAGGCGGCTACCGTGGCGGTCCACAGGGCGTTGTTCGTGTAGTAATATGTGGCGTACATATAAAACATGAACATAACCGGCATGAGTCCCATTTTTCCCAAGTTGCCGTGGCGTATTCCAAGGCTTTCCTCCCCCATAAACAGAACCGAGCCGTAGAACATCAATCCCGCAAATAGGGGCAGTGAGATCAATCCAACAACCTCAAGCCAGCCCACATCCTGGAAGGCACTGGCAAGGACAAAGATGAAATCAAATACCCACGCCAGGGAAAAGGCGAGTACCGATTTCCTGCGGATTGAGAGGTACTTTTTAAATATCACCGTTGCGGCGGTTAAATCCGCCAGCATAACTATGAATGCCTCAACCATGAGGATTGTTTGGGTACCGTCCATTGGTTCACCCCATATCATGTGTAACGTTCAAGCAGTCCCATTTGAAGGGGGTTCAAAGGAAGCACCCTAGCCGCGCCTCCCCTTCTCGAACTCGGCGGCAGATCTCCGGACGGGCCGCGACAGTTTGAAGATGTCCTTATTCATAGGACACATTCTGCAGCCATCGCCGCTATTCCTGGGAGGAAATGCAGTATCACTCACCCGATGAGCTGTGGTGCGTTTCTGTTCAATGCCCGATCTCCGGTAAAAACGAACCCTACTTCTGCAGTATCTGGACACGACCCAGGGCCGCCCATTGCGCAGGCCGCCTCCGGGTTCAGAAGGCCTTCAAAGACTTCGATTGAACTCCTGTCGGAGATTTCTTTAAGATTTTGGGTCGCCCTACCCGGTAGTTTTCTCCAGTACCGGGTGCCGACGAATTGATGCCCGGGCATGTTCAGAAGATGTCCAGTAGTGGGCTCAGGAATGTTCAAAGGGCCAGCATAAACCCCCTCCAGCAGGCTCATACAGTCCATGGCATAATAATAGGCGCCGATGTATAAAAACCTTCCCTATAACAACCCAGCCAGGGTTGCATTTTTTCCGTTGAAAACTTGCCCTGGGGGGCGGGAAGGGACCAGGCACGCTGGATGGGAGGTCATAACCCCGAAAAGCCCTGGACATTCCCTTTCCGCTATTTCACCGTGCCATTGTCACAATGCCGAAAATTTATTTAAGCCTGTTCTCAAATTTTCAGCGGTGATAGCGATGAATGGGAAAATTATTCACGACGGTATCCATGGCAGCATGAAGCTCACAGGACTCATTCTTGACCTCGTCAAAACCCCCGAGTTCCAGCGTCTCAGGAATATAAGACAGCTCGGTCTCGCGTACCTCGTTTATCCCGGTGCCAACCACAGCAGGTTCGAGCACTCCCTCGGCGCGTGGAGCATAGCCCGAAGACTCGCCGCAGAAGTTGGACTGAGCGAGGATGAAAGCATGCTCCTTCAGGTCGGGGCCCTGCTCCATGACATCGGGCACGGGCCTTTCAGCCACACATTCGAGAGCATATACAAGCACTACGTTAAAGAGCACGACCACATGCGGCTCGGACAGGATATAGTTCTCGGCAAGGTCAACATAACCGAGAGCTGGAACGGCGGCCAGATTCCAGAGATAATTGAGGATTACGGCTATGATTTCGAACCGGCGGACGTGGCGAACCTCATCCTCGGCAAACACGAAAAGCGCTATCTCGGCCAGATGCTGCACGGCGATGTTGACGTTGATCAGCTCGACTACCTGGTCCGGGACGCCCACTACACCGGCGTCGCCCACGGCATAATCGACCTGGAGAGGCTCATGAAGGTTCTCCGGATTCACGACGGCGAGCTCGTTGTCGATGAGAAGGGCATCGAGGCCGTTGAGGGCATGATGGTCGCCCGCTCCCTCATGTACTCCCGCGTTTACTTCCACCACACCGTGAAGATAGCGGAGGGAATGCTCACCCGGGCCCTGGAGTTCGCCTTGGAGGAGGGCCACCTCTGGGACTTCTGGAAGATGACCGACTGCCGCGTTCTTGTGGAGCTGGAGGATCTCGAGGGCTTCCCCGCGGAGATGGTGCGGCGCGTGAAGTACAGGGAGCTTTACAAGGCCGCGGTTCTGGCAAACGCCGACGAACTGAGTACCGAGGAAAAGAGGGAGCTGCTGACAGCGTACAGGAACGTCAGGAGGAGGCAGGAGATAGAAAGGGCACTCGCCGATGCGGTTGGTGCGAGGGAGGGAGAGGTGATCCTGGAGTTCAGCATAGCGGACCTCATGCTCAGCGAGCCGAGGCTTAAGGCAACGGAGATAAACGTTCTTCTGGACGACGGAAGCATCCAGCCGCTGACCCGGGTTACGCCCCTGGCCAACGCCCTAAAGAGGCGCCAGACGCCGCGCTGGGCCGTCCTCATAGCGTCACCGGGGGAGTACGTACCCAAACTGCGGGAGACCTGGAGAAAGGTGCTGTTCAGCTGAAGGGGCACCGCCGGAATGCGATCAGCCGAAGAGCTGCTTCTTTATCTCCTTTTTCAGCTCCTCTATGAGGTCTATGAGCTCGTCGGCGTCCCTCACCTCATCGAGGCTGTCCTTCGGGATAAGGGGAACCTCCCCCACGACCTCGGTTCTGGTCTTCTCGAGTATGAATATACCGTCGCTGTTTATTATCCTGCCAACCTCCGCCACCATCTCGGCACGCTTGACTGTGGAGCGGGTCTTGCGCTCGTCTATGCCCGTCAGGATCCTGAACTCATCCTCCCTCGACACAGCGTTGAAGGGGGCCTTCTTGACCTTGACAACGCCGAGGCCCAGCTCCTTGAGGCGGTCGAATATCTCCCTCTCAAGCGGTGTCTCCGGGGTAACGTCGAGGTTGGCCTCAACTGTTGAGTGGAGAACGTCGATGGGCTCCGCCAGGGGCTCGTCGAAGAGCTCCTCAAGGCGGATGGCAACCTCTAGCGAGACAGCCTGCTCACCGCGTTCGTAGTTGTTGAGGCTCTTTCTGGAGACGCCGAGGAGCTGCGCCAGCTCGTTTATTGAGTATCCGTACTTCTCCCTCAGTTTCCTCAATAGGCCGCCGTTTATCCTCACGTAAAAGCCGCCGCGCTCGGCGAATATTGCCGGCATCTCGTTCTCGACAAGAACGTCGTAGAGGGTCTCGGGTCTGAGGGCATAGATTCCAAACCTCTCGTAAACGACACCCTCCTCAAGCTCGGCGTTTTTCGTCTTTAGGCCGACGATCAGGGGCGAAGCTTGAAGAAGCGGGCCAGTCTCTTTAAATCCTCCGCCTGCTCCCCGGTGACGGCGTCTATGTTGGTGGCCACCTTTATAAAGAGCAAGAGGAATAACCTGCTCGCCACTATGTCAAAGCACGAGCCCTTAAACTCCATACGCGCCGTTTTATATCCCGTGCCCCTGAGTATCGCCTCAACCGTCCGTATGAGCCTTCCCCTGTCCATCACTCTTAAATACGCAAACGGCTTATATAAAGTTAAGGTGTTGCTATGAGGCCGATCATACTAAGGGGAAGTCTCGTGTCGATAGGCATGCTTCTGAAGGACGACCTGCGGCAGGTCTGGCTCTGGTACAACGACCGCGATGTCAGGAAGTACCTCTCTTTCCCGGAGGAGATATTCTTCTACGAGGACGAGCTGGAGTGGTACGAGGCTCTGAGGCGGGAAAAGAAGCACGAAAAGGTATTTGCGATCATGGAGAACTCCTCGCGCTCCCTCGTTGGACTTGTGGGGCTGCACAGGATAGACCACCACAACGGGCGCGCCGAGCTGGGATACTTCCTGGCCAAAAGGCACTGGGGCCACGGCTACGCCAGCGAGGCTGTAAAGCTCGCCCTCGAATACGCCTTCGAATGGCTCAACCTGCGGAAGGTCTATGCCCACGTCTTCGAGACAAACATCGCATCGATAAGGGTTCTTGAGAAGAACGGCTTCAAACTTGCCGGCCGCTGGAGGAAGCACCAGTACGTCCCGGGGGAGGGCTTTGTTGATGTGCTGATGTACGAGCGGTTCAGGGAGCAGGATGCGATAAATGAAAGTCCAACGAACGCTGACCTCCTCCCTGCCGTGAAGGGCGAGGGTTCGGCTTAACCCCTCGTTAAAGGCGGAGAGGTTTGAGGGGTCTCATTCAAACCCACTAAAAAGCGGGTCTTAGACCCCTCCGGCCCGGCCTTCCCCCAATTACCCCTCCCTTGAGCGTACAAACCGCCCAAGTTCAGGGTTATCGTTCCCACAGCCCTCTTCAAAATATTAAACGCCCCAACCAAGTCTGAATTGAAGACAAGCCCCGTCTCGGGACACTTAAACAAACCACGAAGGAAGCGAGCCCCCTCGTGAGGCCTCCCGCAAACGGGGCAACGCTTAGACGTGAAAACCTCGTCCACAACCAAAACCCGAATATCATACTCCCCAGCAACTTCCTTCAAGCGTTTGATAACGTAATTAAACCGCCAGACGTGGGAGAGGAGATAATTCTGCTTTTTACCCTTGTTGGA